>JABIAA010000030.1 GCA_018656485.1 bacterium
AACTCTTCATCAGGATCTTTCTCAACAACACGCGTTGTAGCTCGCTTGCCAATTTCCAAGATCTTGCGCTCAATTTTCGAAACCGACTCTTCCGCCTTTTTCATTTGCGAACGGGCTTTGTCGACCTCAGATTTGAAGTTAGAATTTAGTTTGTCGCTTAGAAACTCTTTAAGCGCAACGACCTTCTCAGAAATTCCTTTGACCTTGTAGAATATTGTACGAGCTTTTTCGTGATCGAACATCGGCATCATGCTGTCGATGAGTTTTCCTATTTCGTCGATATCAGTCACAGTTCCCTGCGCATATTTTTTGAATAAACCAACGTGTTCGTTTATCACGTGGTCCAGATCGACCAACGCTTGCAGATCCATTTTTGTTTGCTCAAGATCCCCCTTGTGCGCATGAAGCTTATCTTGATCATCATAATTGTCGTACTCAATCGCAGAACTTCCACTAACTTTTGCGATGGCCTCTTCTTGCTTCAAAAGTTTTTGTTCAAGCGACTCCATAAGTTCGCTAACTTTTCCACGCTCAGACCCGAGCTTACGATAAAACTCATCGAAATCGTTATCAATTTTTCCAGCCTCACCACCAATAATTTTTTGGTGAACTTCTCCGATGGCTTCTGCAGCCCCAAGGGCTCGTTCTTCCTGCTTCCGCGCTTCAATCAACCACGTGCGCTTTTTTACCCAGTTGCCACGCAGACCAACTTTTTGCGGAGGATGATTTACAGTATCTGGCCCCACAACTGGTTTGGGTGGCGGAGCACCTGGCGCTAATGGAGCAGAAGCACTTGGCCCCGAAGAGCTCGGAGATGGAGTTGAACTTTTCGGAGGACCACCAGGTAATGGCGGAGCCATTCCAGGAAGGTCCGGCAACTTTGGAAAAGCAGCACTTATATTTTCCGACGCACAGAAAAAGGTCATTGCAAAAAATAACCATGAAATTTTTTTATATGCGGATTCCACTCGACTCCCCTTGAAAGCAAGGATGCCCTATAGCGTGCGCGCCAAGTCATTAAGCTCGCCGAAGATATGAGATATCATTTCTCTTGCTTCAGCAGATGTGTAGCTCCAACTGATTCCTTGATCGACACGCGTTAGGATAGACCGATCACACTTTATATCGATGATGTCTATTCTTACAATATTCATGAGTGGATGAACCATCGACGGCGCTCTGACAACGCCCGCTCGACCTAGCACACTGTACGCAATGTTCCCCTCAGCGAGAAAACAAAGTATAACTTTTTTCTGCCATACCATGTTGCGATAGCCACCATGCTCTTTGTGGATTGCCATCAGTAGGCTGTCGTCGCCTTTTGGAACAACACACTGAATCGGAGTTGTGTTTGGAACTCCTCGTTCAGAGAAAGTGCCAAGCACTGCAACGGCTTTTTGTTTTTTTAACAACGCAACAAGATCTTCTGGTAGCTTCACGCCAACATGTTTAGCCATTATACCCCTACGGATTTACAAACGTCGACAGCGCACAAAACAACACACTAGCCACATAAGAACGCCACCACTTCGTTTTCTAACGGCATCCCCTCAAGTGTCAGCGATACACGCCCACACTCGTCTTCGCGCAATACCCCCCGCTCCTTCAACTGGTCAATTCGAGCGATGAAAGCTGTCTTGGAATCTCCGAGTAAAGCCATAAGGTCTACCAGAGACATACCACGTGTTTGTCGTAGTCCCAACATCACACGTTCGAGCTTTTCCTGCTCAAAAGTCAAAGCTTCACAAAAATCCACCGGAAGCTCGCCCCGCCGCACCACATCGATGTATCCAGTAATATTCTTGTTGTTAACCGTTCGTGTGTTGCCGTCAAAGGACGCAGCTCCAACTCCAAACCCCTTGTAAGCTTCTCTGCTCCAGTACGCCTTATTGTGCACCGACTCGAAAGTTGGCCTTGCGAAATTCGAAATCTCGTATTGCGCAAAACCATGTTGCCTTAAAAACTCGACCACGTCGTAATAAACAGTGTTCCAATCGATCTTACTTGGCAACGCTTCTGTTCCATCTTGAAGTTTGTAAAACAATGGGGTCTTCGAGTGAACCATTAAAAAGTACACGGAAATGTGAGTGATGGGAAGCGAAACCGCCTTTTCAATTGTATTTCGCAATATTTTCTCGTCACACCCTGGAAGCCCAATGATTAAATCAATCGACAAATTTTCAAATTCGCCCG
>JABIAA010000031.1 GCA_018656485.1 bacterium
CACCGCAACCTCCATTGATCCCCGGACAAAAACACACAATAGCTGACAGTAAAAGTGCAAAGTTGTGATGTTTCAAAAAATTTCCTTCGGGCAGAAGTTCTTAATGTTTTTATACAAGCTACATCCGATCATGAGCAAAATGAATAGTGGGTTCGAAAAAATTTTGTGCCGCCACCTCCAATAACTTTGAATGCACGTTTTTTATCAAACAAAAGAATTTTATCTGACATAGAACAAACCAGCAGAACACTATAAAAAAATTTTGTAAACATCTCCAAAGAGATTGGCAGCCGCAGTGTCTCAACGCAGCAAACATCTCCTGGGAAAATTTCTACCTTAATCACGAACCACTGCAATGCACGGTGTCTCAAAAAATTGATGCACACCTCAACATCACTTAACGAATTTACGTTCTTGATTTTCAATGCGATTGGACACAGAGACGCTCGGCAAAACAGCACGTCCAATTCAGGCATGCCTGGACCCTGCGCATCCAAGGACAAATTAAAAGCAGAAAGCGGCTTGCCTTTGTACCATTCACCGCTTTCGGTGTTGCAATAACAATGGCATTCGACATCACTCTTTACAATTCTCCACAAATCATAGCAAGACAACTCGAACACACCACTTTCCTGACATAAATCTGTCCCCCTTTCAGTATTACGAGAACTTTTTCCACCTTCCTTTGCTGTCTCATACAAACTCAAGGACTCTATGCACTTGTCGACAACCGAGCGCTTAAGCCTGTCGAATTCGGTTTCTTCTTCCTCGTGCGGCTCTCGAAATTTTATTGGAGCCTCACTCATTTCAGGCATTTTGGGAACTGGAATAATCGTCATCTTTGGAACAGTTGTGGCTAGCTCACTGCTTTTCGTTTTGCTTTGAGGTCCCGACGAAGCTGGAGAGATCGGCACAGATAAATCTGTTTTTTTCGCGTTTTCTTTCGATGGGACCACACCCCATACCATGTAACCCACAGCAGGAAAAAACTGTCGCAGAAATAAAAACAAAAAAGTTTTTACGCAATAACATCGTCCCCCCAGGACAACTTGGCAATTCGTACACAGGTGCCATCGAAACTACCAGATCTTTATAAAAACTTCTGGTGTATTTTTATTTTTTCACCCGCACAAAAGATTTCTTATCTCGAAATAGAGCAACGCTATCTTCGCCGACTGATTTAAAATCAGCTCCAAATCCTTTTAGAAAGGCCCCACGAGAGAAATCACAAACCAGCAAAAGATTCGGAAAATCTTTAACAACCTCGGAAAGATCAACTTTGAAAATACTTCCCGTGCGATGCACGCTACCCCCAACTTGAGAAGTTGGCTCTTCGGAAGGTGAAACAATAATTTTTATAACGTTTCCTGCAAAATATTGGCCAACAGCCAATCTAATCCGCGAGTCCAGGTCTTTGCCCGATTTAACATCTCTAAACTCAAGTGAAATAAGGCAAGACGAATAAGATTCACGGAACTCAAAGGGCCCATAAGCAATAACGCGAATCACAGGAAAAGGGATTTCATTATCTAAAAAAGAAGGAATCGGAGAAACAGAAAAACCATCTTCATCAACAAAACACTCATTAATATCCACAGACAATCTCGAAAAAATACGTCTGCTGAAATCCTCCAATGTTGTATTCCAATATGCAGCATCCCAAACATCTGAACGCTTCAAATAAAAAAACGCTAAGCTCGACCGCGCACCAGCAGCCACACCAGCATTGCTAATCGCCTCACTGCAATCATCAGCCAACTCGTCTAAAAACTTTTTAAACCACGACGGTGATGTCCGGCAACAAGTTTTATTAACGCGTTCATAAAAAGAAGCGACCAATTCTTGATGCGCTAAATTCGCCGTCGATGGTCCACACCCAGCATTGACAGCAGAAAACGAAACACAAACAATAAATACAAATAAGCGCACAATCAAAACAAACATGTCCCTCCCCCAATTTTTTTACCTAGCCATTCATTTGTTCTTGCACACGAACAAAGCCACAGAGGCTTTCATCATAGTTCCACCCAGGGGCATGCGAGCTCGCCATACAATCTTTATAGCGTGCCCCAAATTTGACAACACAAAGATTTGGAAATGCATTAAGAAGCGATTTTAAATCAACAACCTGAAACGTTTCAGAAAAACTTTTGCGCCTCCCAAAGAACATCCCAGGGCCAATCTCACCTTCAAAAATTAAAGTCGTTGCTCTCTCTCGACAATCTTCTATCTGATCAAATGCAAACAGGGGTAACGTTTGACTTGGAGAAAGAATATTTTGTACCCGAAAATGCACCTCGCACTCATTGCTATCGCATTCTGCCTCTGGCAAAGTTCGCTGCACCTTAATGCCATCATCCCCACAAGTTAATAAAATTGTTTCGACTTCAACAGTCGCTCCAAAAGTCACGCTCGAAAATAACAATGTCCCAGCAATAACACTTTTGCAAAGCATCGACATATCTCCAATTGGCAACCAACGCTCCTTGCTTCCGGATGAGCATACGAAAAATAATTTTTTTACCAAAGAATAAACTTCACAAATATTGCGTATCTTATGTTTTATGAAAATTTTATTTTCTCATTCACTGTCGCGAACAATTGTTCCAGCATCCTGAAAGGGTTGTCTCCAGCCAGGCATGTTGACCGCACGAATTACACTCGAATACGAGTCATCAAAACAAACGATCTCAACACTTGAAACTTTTTCTGGAACAGCATCAAAGTCCAACTTATACCCATCAAAAAATAATTCTGGAATCGTCTCGCCGAGAAAGCGAACCGCAACAACTTTTTCTATGTCACCAAGTACGTCAGCAAAATCTAAAAACTCTTTTTTCAATTCTACAGAATCAACACCTGCTACTTCCATGACAAACCCAAGCGATTGATCCGTTTTATCGCCATCAATTCGCCTGTATCTGAACCCTGCATCGCTGAATGTCACTATAATCTTTCCCAACCTATCAATGATCGAAGGATCTTGCCTGTACGCTTTTACAAGTTCACTTTCACCACCAGCAAATGAATCCGAAAAACACGCAAGAGCAACGAATAAAGATAAGAAAATTTGTTTGAACAGCACAGCAAACCCTTCCCAAAAAAGCCAACAAGCAACTATAACTCGCTAACCTCCGAATCGAAGTCTACCGCAAAAGTCATCTCGTGTCCGAAGAAAAAGGTTTCTAGAAAATTTGTCTGACCCACGACCAAAGACGCCACAATATTTTACAAAACCATCGTAGAACAATGTGTTCCCAGCAGCATCTTCTACATCTTCAATATACATAGTCAAAATATTTGGGAAAAAGTTTTTGACCTTGCCAATGTCTACACTCAGATCTTCTCTCGAAAATAAAGAAATGTTTTGCCGCCCGCGTATCGAAAAGTGCATAACTCGCTGGCAAAATTCGATTCTCTCACCCAAAAAATCTCTCAATTGGGCCGCGTTCTCAACTGAGTTAACATTCCTAACATCGAGAAAAACATAGTAATTGTCTTGCAAAACTCTTTCAATTAAGCAGCCAATTTGATCCGCAAGGGGAATAACAAACCGAGCATCAAAAGAAACAATACATGACGGGACCGCAAACAATCTCGCATCAACAATCATATTTTCTAGTTCGCCTTCATGTTGCCCCCACACACCATAAAGAGAATCTTTGGCCCGCATTTTTTCTCTTAACGTACTGAACTTCTCCTGGGGCCGACTTTTTGTAAAAAGATTCCACAAGTCTCCACGAGAAAACTGACTCGCCATGCCTCCAAAGCTACGCCATGAAGGCCCCACGGGATCCCAGGCAACCATCTGAACAGCGTCCACACCGGTCGTCACACCGCCAAAGACTAAAAGCTTGCACCGGGAAAGCATTCGTTCGCGAACTTTTCGAGCAATTTTCTTCACTAAAAAATCTTTAAAGTGATGCCCAATGCCACTTGCCAAAAATTTGTGTACAGCGATAACGGCACCCCCATCACCGCGAAGAAATGTCAAAGCTGCAGCCATAACAAGTTTTTTGGGATGAACATCATCGTCGCAGCCCATGATTCGCTTTATTCGCCCAAGTGACCCTATCCGCTTGGAAACCTGCGGCATCCAACCAAACTGACAAATGAGATTGATCACATCATCCGGCAGGTCATCCATTCCGACGCCAGCAAACAAGGACGGGAAAGTTAAAAACGAAAAAAGAAATATAAAAATAAAAATACGAAATTTATTCATTCCGCCCCCCGGCTACGATGCAAACCCCTATGGTGTTGTTTAATGGTAACGCGACAAGCTCGGCTTGTACAACGATTCTACAATCTTACGCACAAACAAACCGCTCCGAAATTGAACATTTAAAAGAAAATCTATTTTCCTTTAAAAACAAAAGCACAAAGCTCATCATTGTAAATCCATCCAGGGACAGCGGCCCTTCTCAGGTAATCGCGATGGCAATCGTGGAAATAAATAGTTTTAATCGCTGGAAATTTTATAAGAAGATCAGAAAAATCTAGGTATTCAAATGAGCTATCACCACATTCTCCAAGAAACAATTCCGGAGAAGTCTCTGGGTCGAAGATCATTGCGACAGCATCTAACCGTCGATGAGGAAATTTATGAGAATTATTGATAAGCGATTCTTTTTTAGATTGCGAGTCGAGGCCGCTTATCCAAAAACAAAATTGTAAACTGTTTAAACCCCCCGACCTCATTATTTTTCCAAACTCACTTCCCGAACACGATCTCCCCGGGAAAACTCCAGTATCATAACAGTTAATCGGAATTGGACAGTACTGGTCATCGATTTCGCCACCAAACGCAGCAGTCGAAAACATAACAACAGCCGCAAAAATACTTTTACAAAACATCACAAATCTCCCGAAGAATTATTTAACTGTTTCCACAACAACAAACGCAATTGCGTGGCCCCCATCATGCGTCAATGACACAGAAATTTTCACATCACGCAAATCTAATCCGCTGTAGTGTATGCAAATTTTCGGAACATTCAATTCATTTTTTTCAACAGTAATCAAACGTCCAACATGTAAAAATGAAAGTCCGTGAATTTGAAACAAATCAGAAACCGATTTAAAAACCGCCTCCTTAACGGCAAATCGCGATGCAAAAAACTCACACGCCCTTTTTTCGTTCTTGGAAAACAGCAAACGAAAATGTTTTATCTCGCGATCGTGAAAAATTTTTTTCAAACGCACGTCAGAAAATTTATGCCATTCGCTAAAGCGAGAAATTTTAACAATGTCTGTTCCGATCCCATGAATCACGCGGTCTTCCTTGGATTGTCGTCCTTGCGATCCAGACAACGATTCATAACACCATCACGAATATGTGCATAGTCTATTTTCTGAGAACCGTCGAAGTCAGCCAGTGTTCGAGCAAGCTTTAAAACCTTGTGGTATGCACGCATGCTCAAACCAATTCTTTCGAAAACCTTTTGCACCAACTCTTCCGCGGCAGAAGTTAACACACAATACTTTTCGACTTGAGTGGGAGAAAGGCTTGCGTTCAAAGTATCGCCCTGTCGATCTCTCTGAAACTGGATGGTTCGATCAACCTCAACTCTCATTTGCGCCGATGTTTTGCCCTGTTGCGGCGGAACCTTTAACTCATCGTAATTTATCGAGGGAACATGAATGTGAATATCAAGGCGATCAATAAGCGGGCCTGAAAGCTTTCCAAAATATTTTTCGACGGCCTGCTGAGAACAACGACAATTCTTCTTCTTAACCGCCATATAGCCACACGGACATGGATTGAGCGCACCAACCATTAAAAACGAAGATGGAAACTCTACGGAACAATTCGCCCGAGAGATTAAAACACTATTGTCCTCAAGCGGCTGTCGCAAAACTTCTAAAGTTCCCCGCTGGAATTCCGTCATCTCATCTAAAAATAAAACGCCATTGTGCGCCAACGAAATTTCTCCCGGTCGCGGAAAACTTCCACCGCCGACTAGGCCAGCCTGTGAAATAATGTGATGGGGCGAACGAAAAGGGCGATCGAATATTAGTTTTTCGCTTTGCAGCATTCCTGCAACGGAATAAACTTTTGTCGTCTCGATAACTTCGTTAAAACTCATCGACGGCATAATCGTTGGTAAGCGTTTTGCCAACATTGTTTTTCCACAGCCTGGCGCTCCAATAAGAAGAATGTTGTGTCCACCCGCAGCGGCAATTTGAAGCATCTTCTTTTGTAGGAAGTGCCCTTTCACATCGCTGAAATCCAACGTTGATTTGTGAGTTTTTTGCGCGGCAACAAATGTCGGTGGAGATGGCTTTATTTCAATTTCCCCGCGGAGATACCCAACCAAATCAACAAGCGATTTTACGCCAATGATTTCAACGCCATCGATCAGGCTGGCTTCCAAGCAGTTTTCGACAGGAACGATCACCCTTTTTTTCCCCGCGTCTAACGCACCATGAACAATCGCAAGGACACCGCAGACTTTACGAATGCTGCCGTCAAGCGAAAGCTCACCGAGAAAAATTGTTTCGTCGATAAACTGTTTAGTCATGCGCAAAAGTTTTGCCGCTTGGAGAATCGCGATTGCGATTGGAACATCAAAAAGGGTGTCTTGTTTTTTTAGATGTGCAGGCGCAAGATTAACTGTGATTAATCGCTCGGGAATGCGCAGCCCACTGTTTTTTAAGGCCGCACGAATTCTGTCTTTACTTTCTTTGATCGCTTTGTCGGGAAGTCCAACGATGCAAAAGTTAACGAGCCCAAAAGAAAGATCAACTTCTACCTCTATGCTGTGTGATGAAACCCCCACTGTTGTTGCTGAAAAAATTTTTGCGTGCATGCCGTCTCCAAATTTATGTGTAGAAGCTATTCGTTTAGCACACGGGTTAAAAAACGTCTAATCAAAAACAAAAACTAAGTTAATGGACAAAAAATTTAATGGGATCAGACTATCGTGATGGAGTTAAATGGAAAAAATAGTATGTATTTTTTGGGAGAAAGAAGAGTGAAAAAATTCATAACGATGGCGTGTTGTGTTGCAATCTTTGGATCAACAACCGCACACCTTTCTGAAGAAAAAGCAGCTGGAGTCATAAAAATCTCAAAGCTACCTGACCACAACAAAGCGGCTGCTTTATTTGCAGAGCGAGCAGCAGAGTTCATGAGATCTGACGATTTCAGAAGAATTTTTCTTGCCGAGAATCGCATTCCACAATTCAAAAAACTCACTGGCTCACAAATGGTTCCATACCTTGAACAATACAATGACGTGCCTCTTGAGGAACTCGCACAAATTAGGAAAGAGGCTAGAAAAAAATATTCTAGCGGCGGATTCGCGTGGAACACAATGATGAAGCTAATCAAAAAGCACAACGCATTTTTATTCGGAGATGGAAGCCATGAGTTCGTTGTCGGCTGGGAAGATCTTCCGTACGTCATGTACATTCCAAAAATCTCTTGGCCATCAAGATACGAGAACATCAGCCGCCTGTGGAAAACAAAACTCATAAACAGAACAATCAATGAAGAAGATCTCTACGACTTTATTTATCCACTCGACATTTACCTCCTTCATGTTCCCAAGCAGCCAGAAGTTCTTAACGACGAAAATTATGTCGTCGTGCAAGAAAAAATTCCAGGGAAGGCAATTCCACTTCGAGAGCTGAAGAACCTTTTTGCACACAAAGACACACAGCCGGACATTCGCTACTTCTGCGAACACAACACACCAGTGCGAAGATGGTCAGGACACTTCATGGAATTTTGCAAAAAATACCATGCCCCAGAATCTGTTGTTGGCCCAACCTCACGGTTTCTTGCCCGACGCCTACCGAGCAATCCAGACTCCAACCGCAAAAACACCTCATTCAAAGTTTCTAAAGGCAGCAACGAAAATGCCCCAATCACCATGGAAGACTACGCGGCATTCGGAATGTCAGACAAAGTCACAGCGATTGTTCAAGCAATAACCGGTAGCGGAAACTGGGACGTCCCTCCCGCATGCATGACAATGTTTGAACACAAAGACAGCGGACAAATAATGATAGCCTTCCACGACACAAAATTTCCAGGACTCTGTGGCGGACCAACTGACGAAGAATTCCCAAATCAGAGAAAAGAGCAATGGCTCTGGAATGGCATGGTTTCTGGAATGGACGAACTTATCGATTACCTCAAGTCGCTGCGGGGATAAATTTACAAACCCAAAGCTTTTTTTGCAGATTTAGCGTTCAAACTTGACTTTGTACCCCCTGATGTCACCATTGTCCAAGTCGTTATTGTCGGTTAATGCGGGGTTGTTGTGTCGAAGGCAAATGCCACTTCTGGACCATCCATTGAGCTGGTCAAAGAAATTTCCAAACAAAAAAGCGAACCATCGTGGATGCTTGCAGAGCGCCTCGCTGGTCTCTTGGCGTTTGAAAATCTCGGCATGCCAAAGTGGGGGCCAGACCTCAGCGCATTGAATTTTGACGACCTTAGCTACTACGTCCATTCATCCGACAAGGCACATCGATCCTGGGACGACGTGCCAACAAAAACCCGCCAAACATTTGAAGCCCTTGGACTTCCGGAGGCAGAGCAACAACATCTCGCTGGACTTGGCGCTCAGTACGAATCCGATGCGGTCTACCACAATCTCAAAAAAAAGTGGGAAGCTGCTGGAGTTATTTTCTCAGACTTCGATACCGCACTTCGCGAACATCCGGACATTGTTAAAAAATATTTTGGGACCGTTGTCCCACACAATGACAACAAATTCGCCGGACTCAACACAGCATTCTGGAGTGGCGGAAGCTTCGTCTACGTTCCCAAAGGCGTAAAAATTGAAGAGCCACTGCAGGCATACTACCGCATCAACACAAAAAAGATGGGACAATTCGAGCGCACGCTCATCATCGCCGCCGAAGGAAGTCACGTTCACTACGTCGAAGGCTGCACAGCACCAACTTACTCTGAGGCGTCACTACATGCAGCGGTTGTAGAAATTATCGCGGAACCTGGTGCACACGTTCGTTACACGACAATTCAGAATTGGTCGAAAAATGTTTACAACCTTGTGACGAAACGCGCGCATGCGCACGAAAACTCTTTCATCGAGTGGGTCGACGGAAATCTTGGCAGCAGAGTCACAATGAAATATCCAGGCGTTGTCCTCAAGGGTCAAGGCGCACGAACCGAACTTTTATCGATCGCATCGGCAAGCGAAGTGGGACAAGTTCAGGACAGCGGATGCAGCATTGTTCATGCAGCGCCAAACACAACATCAAAAATTATTTCAAAGTCGATCAGCTCACACGGGGGAACCGCAAACTTCCGCGGCTTCATAAAAGCAAAAGATGGTGCGACCGGATGCAAATCATTCACGCAATGCGACAGCTTAATTCTCGACGGCAAATCGATTGCAAATGCATACCCGATGGCAACAGTTGAAAACCCAGACATTGAAATGAGTCACGAAGCACGAGTCAGCAAGGTTGACGATGCACGCTTGCGCTACATCATGAGCAGGGGCATTTCAAAAAAAGAAGCAATGGCATTAATCGTCGGCGGATTCATCGAGTCATTCGTCAAAAAACTTCCAATGGAATACGCCGTGGAAATGAACCGGCTCATAGAGCTAGAGATCGGAGAAGACGATGAATAACTTGATCAACGCCTCCGGCTCACTCAATGAGCTGTTGGAAAAAAACACAGGAGCAAACTTCGTTGTTGAAAAAAACTCGAACGTTAAAATTTCCGGATCTTTTGAAAATGCTTCAACAATTTCATTTGAACTCGAAGAAAACAGCCACCTAGACCTCGCAATCGATGAAACGAAAAACAACCATGCCATCAACGCTAAACTGATTTTTAAGCTTCTCGGCAGTGGCGCAAAGCTCACGGCAAAAATAAATGTATGCGGCACAGACAACCGAAAAATCCGGATTTCGACAACACAGGAACACGTTCACAGCGACACGGCAAGCAACCTTGAAATTCGCAGTGCTCTTCAAGATGACTCACAATTTGAATGCCACTCGACTGTCAGGGTTCCAGCCCACCTCGAAAATATTGAAGCACGACAGGTTAACCGCAACATCATCATCGGTGGCAACCCACAGGTCAAAACCCGGCCGGCCCTCGAGGTAAAAACCCAAAATGCTATGTGCTCGCACGGCGCCGTGACAAAAAGACTCAACGCCAACGACCTCATGTACCTCCAAAGCCGAGGACTCTCAAAAGACGCTGCCATTCGATCATTCCTCGCCGCATTCCTGAACATCTAAAAAACTCACCCCAAAACTCAAAAATTCCCCTTGCCAAAGCACTTTTTAGGAGTTAACATCCCAGCAGTGTAGTCTTTGTATCTGAGGGTAGTGTGATGATCCTAGATCTTATCCTTGCGGCAAATTTTTCTGCTGACGCGGCGGTATCAACGGCCATGAACGTGCTGACGCTCTACAGACCCCATCTTTGGTTTGTCGCTGGGCTTGCATTTTTTGCTTTCGAACTTTTTACTCCAGGACAATTCTTTTTTGTCGCGATCGGCATTGGAGCGATGCTCACCTCCCTGCTCGCGCTTTGGGCTGGCAATGTCGTAACGCAATGCACCTTCGCACTCGTTGCATCCTTCATTTCATTCATCATGATAAGAAGAGCGCTTGTTCGCAATCAGTTCTCAAGTTCTGACAGCGGTGAATCAAAATCAAACTTCGAGGCACTCGTTGGCGAAACAGGAGCAGTAGAAGAAAGAATCTCTCTAAGCTCTCCAGGGCTCGTAAAAGTTCGTGGAGAGTTGTGGTCGGCTCTGCCAATCGACGATCGAAGTTATGAAAAAAATACAATCGTAGTTGTTGTTGAAGTCAGTGGAAACCGTGTTTTGGTTAAAACGAAGTAAAAGTTTCAAACTTGAAAGGCAATCATGGAAGAAGTATTTGTATTGGGCTTTATTGGCCTTTTCTTTTTGTTCACAATCTTTTTGCTCACAGTCATCGCAAAAGCAACGTACAAGGTCAACCAGGCAGAAGCAATAATTATCGAGCGGCTTGGAAGGTTTCACTCTATTTTGAAACCTGGCCTACATTTCATAATTCCGTTCATTGATTCGCCTCGCTCAACTCCATGGACTTTCCTAAAACAGGATCCATACTCCAGGCGCTATGTTCGCATAACAAAGTTTGTTGACCGCATCGAACTTCGAGAATCTGTGTACGACTTTCCAAAACAAAACGTGATCACCAGGGACAACGTCACAATGGAAATTAACGCATTGCTCTACTACCAAATCACTGATCCACAGCGCGCAATTTATGAGGTTAACAACCTTCCAGAGGCAATCGAAAAGCTTACACAGACAACACTTCGAAACGTTATCGGATCGATGGACCTTGACGAGAGCTTGGTATCTCGCGACCAAATTAACGAAACACTTCGTGTCAAACTCGACGATGCAACTGACAAGTGGGGCGTAAAGGTCAACCGTGTCGAACTTCAAGAAGTCAGCCCTCCTGCAGACATCAGGCTTGCAATGGAAAAACAAATGAAGGCAGA
>JABIAA010000032.1 GCA_018656485.1 bacterium
AACCGCTTTCAAGCCCTTGACGACCTCAAGCCGCTCTTTGTAGACAGAATCGTAAGGACTTTCGTCAAGTTCTTCCGCCCCAAACAGCGGAGATGAAGCTCCATAAACTAACCCCCCGATCCGACTAAGAGTAATCAACCCCATGCACATCGAACAAGGCTCAAGGGTAACATACAACCAGCAATCATCCAGTCTCCACCCGTCAACCTTCTCACACGCACTCTGAATCGCTAAAATTTCAGCATGACCAGTTTGACAGCCAATCTTTTCAATCTCGTTGCACGCCTTTGAAATTATTTCGCCTGCCCCATCGACAACAACGGCTCCAATCGGGACCTCTCCATTGTCAGAGGCTCTTTTCGCCATCTCAATGGCAACACCCATATAAAATTCGTGATCTAATTTTTTTTCGCTCATGATCCCCCCAAAGGACTCAGCTCACCCGCAACGGAAAAACACACTTTCCCACAACACATTTTTTGATATTGAAGTATAACTCTGATATCATACTTAGGTGAAGTAGGGGGCCACATCTAGGTCCACATTTGAGGGTCCACTTTACAAAGTTTTACGGCGTTGCATGGGGGAACCAATCCAAGGCCAATGCTCTGTGGTGTCCTCTTTTCTGAGAAGTTCGAAACCAAAAGAAAAAGGTTTTTATGTCACTGCAGGGGGAGAACCAGTCTTCAGTTTTTTTAAGTAGGCGTCTCGCCACCCCCGCGACATGCAGACAGTGCATTTTAAGGAGTTCGTAATGGCACCAAAAGCGTCGGGAGAAAAGGCTTACACCGCTAAATCCATTAAGGTTCTTGAGGGCCTTGAAGGAGTGCGCAAACGCCCTGCGATGTATATCGGATCAACCGGAATCAACGGACTTCATCACCTTGTGTACGAAGTCGTCGACAACTCCGTTGATGAAGCACTAGCAGGACACTGTAAAAATATTACGATCGTCCTCCACGCTGATCACTCTTGTTCTGTAAAAGATGACGGCCGGGGAATTCCTGTTGATCTACATCCAACAGAAAAAGTTTCCGCAGCTGAGGTCGTTATGACCAAGCTTCATGCTGGTGGAAAATTCAACAAAGACTCATACAAATATTCTGGCGGTTTGCACGGGGTCGGAATCTCCGTTGTAAACGCACTCACAAAATGGCTTGAACTTCGCATTTGCAAAAATGGGAAGCTACACTACCAAAAATATACACTCGGCAAACCCGACGCTCCATTAAAAGTTGCGGGAGAGTGTGAAGGCACGGGAACTGAAATCAGATTCATGCCAGACCCTGATGTCTTTGATACTGTCGAATCAAACTACGAAACACTTGCCGCTCGCATGAGAGAGCTTGCTTTCCTCAACAAGGGCCTACGTATCAACGTACTGGACGAAATCTCCAGCCAAGAAAATTCGTTCATGTTCGAAGGCGGAATTGCGGAATTCGTAAAAGAAACTAACGAGAAAAAATCTCCAGTTCATCCAGACGTTATCGAATTTGAAAAAGATGACGGCACATACGTTCTTAATGTCGCACTACAGTACAACGAGGGTTATGGCGAAAACTGCATAAGCTTCGTAAACAACATCAAG
Organism: bacterium; assembly: GCA_018656485.1. Taxonomy (GTDB): domain Bacteria; phylum Babelota; class Babeliae; order Babelales; genus JABIAA01. The sequence goes on from JABIAA010000032.1 coordinate 1,589, forward strand.
ACCACTGAAGGCGGAACTCACGAAGCAGGATTCCGCGCCGCGCTTACTAAGACATGTAACAAGTACGGGCAAAAGCTCAATGTTTTAAAGGGCACCTCACTATCAAGTGAAGACGCAAGAGAGGGAATTGTTGCGGTGCTTAGCATCAAGGTTCCCGAACCACAATTTGAAGGACAGACAAAAACAAAACTTGGAAACGGCGAAGTAAAAGGAATCGTCGACTCGTGGGTCTACAGCTTTTTGGACACCTACTTTGAAGAAAATCCAAACGTCGCAAGAAAAATTCTTCAGAAGGCCGCACTGGCAAATCACGCGAGAACTGCTGCGAGAAAAGCAAGAGAACTTGCACGTCGCAAGACCGCTCTTGAAAGTTCTATCCTGCCAGGAAAACTTGCTGACTGCTCCGACACAGATCCAGCGAAGTCTGAACTGTACCTAGTTGAGGGAGATTCTGCTGGCGGTTCGGCAAAACAAGCTCGCGACAGATTCACTCAAGCAATCCTGCCGCTACGCGGAAAGATCATCAACGTTGAAAAAGCTCGACTCGATAAAGTGTTGGCAAATAATGAAATCAAAGATCTCATTACTGCAATCGGCGCTGGGATTGGAGACGAAGACTTTAACGTTGAAAAAGTTCGTTACCACAAAATCATTATCATGACCGATGCGGACGTTGACGGTGCACACATCAGAATTCTTCTTTTGACTTTCTTCTTCAGGCACATGAAACCGCTCATCGAGCATGGATACCTGTACGCCGCACAGCCACCACTTTACAGAGCAAAAGTTGGACGGTCAGAAAAATATCTGAAAGATGAATCCGAATTCCAAGGCTTTCTATTTAGTTGGGCAAAAAATAACGCTGAATGTACCCTCAATGGAAAACCAATCGATCTCGACACATGGGGCAAAGACATAGACGCCCTACTTGAGTACGAAAACGAACTTGAAAAAGTCTCACAGCTGGTTGAGGTTTCACGGCATCACATACACAAAGTAATTCGCGCACTTGGACAGATGGACTGGAAACTTCACTCAAAGACTCTTGAAGAGATTGTACCAGGGTTTGATGGACTTCTAGAAAACACAACCGTCTCACTGGAAGATGATCCAGAAAGACCCGACAAACAAGTTGTTGTTTTCTTAAAAGAAGACAAGAAGCATATTATTCCTGGAAAGTTTTTTGATGCGGAAGAAACAGAACGACTTCTCGAGTTACACGAATCCGTCAAAAAGTTTGACACAAATGACTGGGAACTTTCTTCGAGTAAAGGGTTTAAAAAATCCGGCCGCGGAGCACTCGATCTTTCTGCCCAAGTTGTTGTTGCAGGAAAATCTGTGATGACCATGCAGCGCTACAAAGGTCTTGGTGAAATGAACGCAGACCAACTTTGGGAAACAACTATGGATCCAGCAAAAAGAAGCTTGTACAAAATCGAAATTAAAGACGCAATTAAAGCCGACGAAAGTTTTACATCACTCATGGGTGACACCGTTGAAGACAGGCGAGCGTACATTGATAAACACGCTCATTTTGTCCGCAACCTTGACGTCTAAAACACGCTGTCAGCCGGGGTCCAACTTGACAACACGACGGTCTGCTGGTACTCTTTTGACATGATAGAAGATCCCTAAATGAACAATACCTTTGTGTGTTGTTCGCCCCCCCAACCCTCCAACTTGTCCTAAGTTGGAGGGTCTTTGTTCTAGGGCTTTTTAAACTTTAGGGAACGTTAAACTAAACTCTTCTGCGATCTCTTTTATCTCTTCAAGAACCGTATCTTCGAGAGCTTCGTCTTCACTTATTTTTTCGTAAATTTCTGGATACATTTCGGAAACGTAACTTGCAAATTGTGTTGCAAATTCTTTCACGTCTTCCAATTTAAATTGGTCCAGAAATCTTTCACGCAACAAGTACAAGAAAAGAACTTGGTCGGAAAAAGAATGTGTTTCGTACCGGCCTTGTTTTAAAATTTCGATTGCCCGACGCCCATGATCAAGGCGTGCTTGGCTTTCCTTGTCGAGCTCGGAACCGAACTGTGCAAAGTCCAAGAGCGACTCGTACTGTGCAAGGTCAAGTTTCATCCGACCGGCCATCTGCTTTATCGCCTTAGTCTGCGCAGCTCCACCAACACGAGAAACTGACAATCCAACGTTAACCGCAGGTCGAATCCCCTGGTTGAAAAGACTAACATCAAGGAAGATTTGCCCGTCGGTTATCGAGATTAAGTTCGTTGGAATGTAAGCAGAAATGTCATCGTCCTGAGTTTGAACAACCGGAATGGCAGTCAAAGATCCACCACCTCGCTCTGGAGAAAGCTTGCATGCTCGCTCGAGAAGACGTGAGTGGATGTAAAAAATATCTCCGGGGTACGCCTCTCGTCCAGGCGGTCGGCGAAGAAGAAGAGAAAGTTCCCGGTAGGCAACGGCGTGGTTGCTGAGATCATTATAGAAAACAGCAACATCTTTGCCCTGCTCCATGAAATGTTCTCCCATAGCGCAGGCGGTGTACGGTGCAATGAACTGGCTCATCGCAGAATCATGCGCCCTCGCAAGAACAACTGTCGTGTATTCCATCGCGCCATTGCGCTCCAGGGTATCAATAATTTTTGCCGCGTTAGATTTTTTATGCCCAATGGAAACATAGATACAAGTTACGTCTTTATTCTTTTGGTGAAGAATTGTATCGACGATGATGCTCGTCTTTCCTGTACTCCTGTTTCCAATCAACAATTCTCGCTGCCCCTTCCCGATCGGGATGAGACAATCGATTGCGGTTATGCCAGTTTCCAGAGGCGAACACACGGGAACTCGTTCAACAATCCCTGGAGCAAGTCGTTCTGCTGGCCTTGTTGACTCGCTTTTTATTGGCTTCAATGAAGGG
>JABIAA010000001.1 GCA_018656485.1 bacterium
GAGGATTCGCTCCTCTCGGTGCAGGGCTGGTCCCGCAACGTGGCACTTCGGCGCGCGTAGGCAGTGGCATAACCTGGTATAGGTTGCTGCAGAGATGTTTGATGTCTCACTGCGCAAAACGAGCCGTCAGGGACTGAACAGTTACTTCCCATTTCTCTCGAGTCGGGGACCGTCAGTCGCTTTTCTTTTTTAGGAGATTCCTTGTCGTCGTTATTTAGGTAACGGCCATGATGAGAATGTTCCGTCGTCGATGCGGCTCGCATCTTCGTGCAAAGAGGAAAAAGGTTCACGCCCAAAGCCAATTCCGCTGCGAATGCCTGCCGAGCTCCAAGAGTCGGCAGGTGTTTCATTTTAAAAAATTGACAGTCAAGTTCGATTTGCTATACTTATTGTGCAGTAACTGATCGTCCTGCTTACTCTACCGGGAGAAGTGAACGGCAGTCATAAGGAGTTACTGCAAGGCGGATCCCCTGATCAAGGAAACGTCAGTATTTACGCTTTCGTTTTTGACAAGCATGCGTATTCGCAGGAGAGTTCCAATCTGATCTGAGGCTACGATTTTTGTTTGTTCTCGTGTCAAACTGACGATTTGTTCATTTTGTTCAAGCAAGTACAAAAGATGCACAGAGAGACTCCGTCGGCAATGTCTGGCGGGTTTTTGTTTTGTGCTGATTTGACAGTGCGTTGCAGGCTGCTATACTTCATTTGTATGGAAGATGGATGGTCCTGCTTCGACTCATCGGAGTGAATGGCAATCCGGACGGCTGTTCCTATCTTGCGCCGGCAAGTAAAACACGAGTGCAGAGATGCTTTGTATTTCCATTGACGTTGACTACATGTTCGAAAAATTAAAAATTGCAAGCCTGTTGTATATTTCGGACAGGCGAGCAGCTCCATACAACCTGCGGACCCACCGGTGCGCAGGATTCTTTTTTAAAATTATTATTGACAGATTATTAATCCTTTGTTAATATATTTTTGTACGGAAGCAGGGGCTTAGAGCCCGCTGGACGATAAAGGTTCAGCAACCTGTGCCTGACGATAGGTTTGCCGAGCGCTGCCGCCGAGGGAGGTGGAGTCACAGCCAGCGCAATCCGAAAACTCTTGCGAAGTTTGAACTGCCGAAAGGCACTCATCGCCGCGCGGGACTTCTCTTCTGGCAACTCCGTACGCCATTGATCGCCCCGGACATCTGGGGCGGTCATTTCTTTTAAGCGGTTTTCTTGACAGAACATTTATGTTATGATTAAATTAAGTATTATTAAGAAAGGGGAAGAAAGGAGCTCTCTATGTCGAAACCGGTGAAAATCGAAAGAGGCGCTACTACCCTAGAGGGCAAAGCGCTGGAATATTTATTAGAAAGACTACTTCAAATGACTCAAGATGCTTATGGGGAGGACTCAGATGAGAAAACAGAGTAAAACCGAACTTTGTCTGCAAGAAGGCAGAGTTTTTTGTTTTGAAAAAAGCTATTTCATGATACAATTATAGTTGTAAACGGATGTTTTTGTATTTTAAAATGAATTATGAATAAAGAAGCAGCACAAATAAAAGAGCAAGCCGCGAGCAAGGATGAAAAGCCTGCGTTTTTGAATTCCGAACAACAGAAATGGACGCTAAAAGAGAAACAAGCTCAGTCGCGTGAACTTCGGGGGTTGGCTGGTCAGGTTTACAGCAAAGAGAGCTCAGCAGTTCCTGCTGAAGTATTAGAGCATGTCTCACCAGAATTGATAGATACGTTTAATAAGTATAAACAAGAGTCTGAAATTGATGGTTTAACAAAATTGTTCAAAAGAGGCAAACTTTTTGAGACAGGTGCGACAGAATTTAATGCAGCTGAAAAAGAGGGCGGAAGTATTTCGGTTGTTAGTTTAGATATAGATTTTTTTAAGGCTTATAATCAAATCTCCCATACCTTTGGCGACCTTGCATTGCAACGAGTTTCTAAGGTCTTGTTAAAACAGAATGATAAATCGGGCGGATTTAGTGTCCGACTTGGTGGAGAAGAGATCTTTTTGTATGTTCAAGGAGGTGTTTCTGAAAAAGAATTAGCAAAACGAGCACAAGCTATTAAAGAGGATATTCAGCAAGAGCTGAACGAGCTTTTTGCAGACCTAGATAAACAGTTGGGGCAAAAAGGAGCAGCTAAGGCAAAGATTGAGAGTGAAATTGTTGGAGAAAGTCGGAATAAAAAAAGTTATAATGAAGAATGGGCAAACAAAGAAGAGTTTCTTCAAGCGTTAGACATTGTTAAAAAAGAAAAGTTATTGATTCTGTCTGAAAAAGTTACGCCTGCGGATCTTTTGATTCGGTTAAATGAAACAATTGCGACTTCTCGTGGTGATAAAGCTGCTCGATTGGTTGAAGTGAAAAACATGGTAGCTCCTGAGATTGGGACAGTTACTGTTGGTGCTTGTCGTGTAAGCTTTGATCAACCGACCGATTTGAATCCGGAA
>JABIAA010000033.1 GCA_018656485.1 bacterium
ATCGCCTGAAGTGTATGAGCGAGAAAAAACCAAGTTCGTTCAAACCATGGAGGAAGCCCGTGAACTGGCCATTGTGTCTCTCAGAGAGGAATTCTCAAGCATGATCAAGAGGGTCACAGAGCGCTTTACCAACGGCCACGGCACAAAGTCCAAGATCTTCAAGAATGGCACCATCAACAACTTTTATGAGTTTTTTGAAACATTCCGGGAACGAAACATTTTTCGTGACACCGAATTGGCGGAACTCGTTGATCAAGCCGAAGCGATACTCGGCGGCAAGACCGCGGAAACGATTCGTTCAAACGACCAACTCAAGGACCATATAAGAGAGGGCATGGTCGAAGTGGAAAAATCAAGGGAAAGCATTTTGTCACGGCCTCGCCGCAGGATCGTCATGGACTGAATCGCCATGACATGGACGGCATAACAGATGATTTTGACAAGAAAGGAGGCAAGCATGCGAAAACAAATCATTGAAAAAACTGGGAGGCAAGAGATGAAGTTAGACAGTTACAAAATAACTCCTGTGTAAAAAACACAAGAAGTGTTATGAAAAATTCAAATTTCCCCTCAAGATGGGGATCACAACCATCTCTTTAAGTTTGAGAGAAGTTGCCGTAACTTGACGACCCAGTGATGTTAAATAGTACTTATAGCTCTTTGACACTTTTTTGATCAGCCCGTGATTTCGAAGACGTTTGAGGATATGAGAAATCTGGCCTGAAGTTTTATCCAACGCTTTTCGTAAAGTGAAATTGCGAATGCCGAAGCCCTGTACCCCGCCCTGCGCTATGGCACGAAGTACGACTTCGTCTTCTTCATTGAACAGGTTGAAGCCACGAAAGCTGCGGCCTTTTTCTCTGACAGGTCGACTGATTTTATTCACCTTTTTGATACCGTTGGTTGGGTCGTCAATCGCCGATAAATAACCGATATACCGTCGATTGCAGCCGAACATGACGTCTTTCAAATCGGAAAGGCTGTATATGGTTTTACGCATGTTGGCAACTTGGTAACTGCTGCTGCCATCGCGATGTTCCACCCGTCGGTGGTGTTTAAAAAAGGAGATATCATTGCTGACACATTCGATCCGAAGGATCTGACCGAATTTGTCATACATTTTGATTCCGTTTTTGCCCATAAAATGGCGGATCGAATGGCCCTCGATGCGAGTTGAAAATCTACCACCGAGTTCACCCTCGTATCGGAGGTCAAGACGTTTCCCTAAAAACATGGCAACGTTATCCGGTTTGACTGAATGTGAAAGGGTTCGAACGAGTTCTTCGTAAATTGTAGAAAGGGTTTCTCGGTTTCGGAAAACAATATCGGTGGCATATTCCGCTTGCGTGACGGACCAATGAATACCCGCTTTGAATTGGTTGATCGAGGGACAAAAAATAAGTGCATATTTTTTCAGAATCTGATGGAGGTCCTTGCCGGAAAACGTGTCTGAAATTTCTTGCGCTTTTTCAAAACTGTCGATTTCAGAGAAGGCATTTTCTCTTTGCTTGTAACCGATACCTTCCCTGTCGAGTTGCCTTGCAAGCCAATTGTGAGCATTGCAATAAAACTGTAGCCGAAAAGGCGCCCAGGTGGGTACGCGCAGATAGCAGAGGCCATAGTCCTCGTCGATAAAATAAAAATAGTAATGGAGACACCGCCCAGAATCGTATTTGAAAAATGTTTTGTGTGATTTCTTGTCATGCCATGGTTTGAAGGCAAAACAGGTTTCCATAGCTGAAAAAATATGCACGAGGCCAGGATGATTGCCTCTTTTGGCAAGAATCTTCGCAACCCGGTCGTCCTTGCGGAAGTTTTTCTTACGGATGAACTCAATCTCAAGTCCATTTTCTCGTGCGATGGACTTTGCGTTTTCATTAACCTTGTCTCGCATGGGAGAGGCCCATTGCTTGAAATCAAAAATCCTGATGCCGGATCGATAAAAGAAGTTGGTGATAGCCCCCGGATAGCAAATATCAGGCAAAGTCCCCTGGATAATGATTCGATCGAAACAAGACAGCTGTCCAAGGATGTTATCTGAGTGTCGTTCGATAAAACTTGTCATGATGAGAACCTCCATAAATAATGGTCGCTCTCATGGTATAACCCAATGAAATTTAAATCAAACAAAGATTTTGAAGGTCTAACCTGTATGGTTCCGGCTTGTCCGGGTTAGGTAACTTATAACCTGACGAACGTTATACCTTTCTGCCATACTCCGAAGCGCGCTATGTTCAATTTTCAATGACATATGAGGGGGTATATTTATTCATGTCAGCTATTTTTGGTTTAGATTTTGGAACATCCAACTCTGCAATATCTGCAAATATAAATGGAGAAGTACAATTAATCAACGTCGATAAAAATAATCCCATCCAAATGTCTTTAAAATCTGTTTTATATTTTTATGAAGAAGGAACAAAAAGAGAATCCTATGTTGGGCATGAAGCAGTCCAAAAATATATAGAAAATGAAGCTGAAGGAAGATATATGCAGTCTATAAAATCTTTCCTCACAGATCAAAATTTTCAACATACGGAGATATTTTGCAAATATTATACTTTGGAAAAGTTGATTTCGTTAATACTACGAACAATGAAAGAAAGAGCCGAAAATCAACTTAAAAGAGAAATCGTAGATGTTGTTCTTGGAAGGCCGGTCGTTTTCTCGGAAGATGTGGAAAAAGATAACCTTGCTCAAAAACGACTAACTGATGCAGCTAAACTGGCAGGTTTTAAAA
>JABIAA010000034.1 GCA_018656485.1 bacterium
CAGAACTTAACCCGACTTACAGTGAGCTGCAATAACCTCACAAGTATTCCTAAATCAATTGGCGACCTTTGCCTTCTTTCACAATTTAGTTGCGGCAGTAATCAAATTGACGAAATTCCAACATCAATTGGAAACCTAGCAAAACTTAAAGAGCTTGATGTTTCCATGAATCAACTAAATGAACTTCCTGGCACAATGGGAAATCTACAAATTCTTCAAATATGCAGAGCTTCAAATAACCAACTTCTGTCGCTTCCAGATGAGTTTTCAAAATTAAGGAATCTTACAAGGTTTAACCTTTCCGGAAACCCAAATCTTAGTTTGCAAAACATTCCACAAGCTCTACATAAGCTTTTTAAAAAAACATCATACGATCAAACTTCTTCGACTTCAACCTATTACCAGCCGCATCAACAATACAGTCAACCAGACACGCAGGTTAGCAAAACCCTAAGCATAAACAATCACTTGGAGCGCAAACTATTTATAGCCTGTACAAAAAACAGAGAAATAACACTAAACAATGAAAATGAATGGAATGCGTTTTGTGAATTATTAAGGAATCAACAAGCGGTAAGAGATATCGCCAAAAAACTTAATAAACTAAAATGCCACGGTCTTGGAATCACAAAAATCCCAGATGAAATTTTCCTTCTAACAAATCTTACATTGTTATCTTTTAGCAAAAATGAACTTTCTAGTATTTCTCCAAAAATAAGCAACTTGAAAAATCTTCAGACATTATATTTGAACGATAATTATTTAACAGAGCTCCCAAGCGAATTTTGTGAACTCACATGCTTAACCGCAATAAATTTAATCAACAATCGCCTAACGTATCTGCCAGATAACATTGGAAACCTTGTAAGACTCACCAAACTGTCTCTTCGCCAAAACGAACTAAAAGGCCTTCCGGTCGGAATTGGCAAACTCGTTCACCTCGAGGATCTTGGATTATGGTCAAACCTTTTGGAAACACTACCAGAAGAATTGGCAGGAATAGACTTTAAATACTTAAACTTCGGCTACAATACAACTCTTCATCCCAAAAACATTCCACAACAATTACTTAAGTGGATCGGATTTCCACAAACACAGTCCCTCAACATACACGCAAAACCGTACACACCGACAACATTGAGACAATCCGCAACATCTCAGTCGAAGATGATTCAATCTTCGCAGCAGCCCCCAACCAAACAATCAGCCTGTCAACATTCAGATGCAACTCAAAACCCACCGCAAACATGGGTTCCTAGCGTCATCAATAATCTGAGCGGACCTCAAACTTGGATGCCCACGACATGTTCGCAAGAAATACCACCAACATGGTCAACAATACAACCGTTGTTACTTCCAACACCTACTTATAGGTCCAATCCTGCACCTCAAGTTAAAATAAACACTCCCGAGAAACCACTGTTGTCAATCCAAAACGACATTCTTAATCAAGTCTGTTCAACCAAAGAACTTGAAATAAAAAACCACGCCCAATTGAATTGTCTATGTAACCTTTTACAAAACTCAAAATATAGAGAAATAATTATAGAAAATTTATACAATTTATACTGCATAAACATAAAACTTTTTAAAATTCCAATCCAAATTTTTTTACTGCGAAACCTTGTAATACTGTCTTTTTCAAAAAACAAGATTTCCGAGATTCCACCAATGATTGGGAACTTACAAAAACTTAAAATTTTATATTTAAACAACAACAAAATAGATGAACTACCCAATGAGCTCTGTCTACTCAAAAATTTGGAAGAATTGAATCTCATTACAAACGAATTGAAGTATTTACCCAGAAATATCGGATGGCTTGAATCGTTGCGCTGGCTTTCTTGCAGCTATAACAGTCTTGAATTCCTACCAGCCTCAGTGGGCCAACTTAGCAACCTTAAAAGCTTAATACTTCATAACAATCATTTGGACACAATCCCCCCAGAAGTCGAACAACTAAAAAAGCTAACAATACTTAATATTTCAGAAAACAGACTTGTTTTTCTCCCAAACGAATTATCAAACTTAAACAACCTTAGAAGCTTCAAATGCGACGGAAACCCAAGCTTACTACCACAAAATATTCCACCATGCTTGGGCAGATTTCTGCCCCCCGGAACAATAAATTCAAAACACACCACGCCACAGTTTTTATCGCCCACAACGATGTACAAAAACGACCGTGGAAACACCAGACAACAAAGTCAGGAAAAATAAAAACCGACTAAAAACTATGCAAAATTGAACTATCTTAATATAAAAAAAAGACAAAAAAACTGCGTCGGAAAAATTTAAAACCAAAAAGTTTTTTATATTCATTGACTGTTCAATTTGATTCTGTACGATTCATTTATTACAGAAACCCAAAATGCACCGTTTTTATAATGAACATCACAAAAAAACTTTTTGTACTTTATATCATTTCAAGTATCGTAACACCTTTTCAAAACACATCTGCAAAAGCTCCTCCAATTTCCGCTGCCATGCAAATCGAATCCGACACCGACTACTGCGACTTCTTTAAAAAGTTAGGAAGTGACAAAAAATATTTCTACGACGCACAAAACATGTTAACCCAACTAACGTGCAACGACCTTGGGATAACTGAGCTACCAGAAATTATTGGAAAATTAAAAAACCTTCAATCAATAAACCTTTCTAAAAATTTATTAAAAAAGCTTCCACCAACCATCGCAAATCTAAAGCAGCTTGAATTTCTTGAAGCAAATAATAACGTGTTAATGGAGTTCCCAAAGTGTATCCGCGGCTTAACAAATCTAAAGTCTCTTAAAATGGATGGAAATAAAATTCCTTCAATCCAAGGAAGATTAGGAAATCTACAAAACCTAGAGTTGTTGTCATTTGAAGATAACATCATATGTTATGTCTCCCCAGATCTTTTTGATCTTCCAAAGTTAAAATCAATTTCCCTTAGCAAAAACAGAATTAAAAAGATCCCAGAAATAGGGAATCTAAAGTCGCTTGAGTTTATTGAACTTGAAGAAAATGAAATCAGTGAGATCCCAGCGGACATTATGTACTGTGAAAATCTCAAAAAACTCTCTCTCAAAGGAAACCCCCTATCCTCGGTTCCAGAAGAACTGTACGACATAAAAACGTTAAAAGAAATTGGGCTAGATGAAAATCCAGATCGGGCCATCGTTCCAAGAAAACTTAAAAAACCACCTACAGCAACATATCAGAATTTAACCATAGACTTGCCAAGCTGCGAAAAAAATCCATCCGAAAATTGCGATGACGACGATCTTTGTTCAGTATGGTCAGGCTCATCCGACAAAACAGCAAGCCCAACACCAACAAAAGAAGATCCTCCATTCAAAATGTGGACCCTTCCCGACGGAACAAATTGGGCAGACGTTTCTAATGACTCTCCCCTTGATTCAAATGAATACACGGTAATATCTAGAAACGAGCTATTTGACAATATCCAAGACTCGCAAAAAAACTTCGCAGCATGGAAAAAAACAAATGCAAAAAGCGAAAATAAAAATCCCGGCATAGACCTAGCAATTCAAAATCTCACAGAACTTAATGAACTTTGCTCAAAATTACGCAACAATCCCACTTTTTTAGCCGGAGCACAAAAAAAAATAACATCAATATCATGTCATGGATTTCGCTCGCCAGATTTCCCAAAAGAAATTTTTCAACTGACAAGGTTAGAACGTTTAGATTTTTCACAAAACAATATCAGCAAGATTCCTGATGGAATAGAAAATCTTGAAAACTTGGAAGAATTGGATATCAGTTATAATAGACTTACAGAACTACCATCTGAACTTTGCAAGCTAAAAAACTTAAAAAAGTTATCCATGTCCAGAAATTTACTTGTGAAATTTCCTGACAATTTTGGAAACCTTGAAAGCCTTGAAAGTTTATTCTTTGCAGAAAACCAAATATCAGAACTTCCTGATTCATTCGGGAAGCTACAAAACCTTATAGAGCTGCATGGAAAACACAACAAACTAAATGGGATTCCACAATCTGTAACAAGCTTGAGAAACATACGAGATATCGACCTAAGCTTCAACATGATAAACCACCTGCCATCCTTATGGAGACATCTTTGTTATCTAACAAGTCTTGATTTGAGAGGGAATAGAATTAGTTTTATTCCAGAAAACCTTAAACGACATTCACATTTTTCTAACTTCAAAATTGAAATCATTAGACAAAGCTCACCACCACAACCTTCCCCAAAGTCTTGCCCCGAACATCGTGGGCTCTTACCTCTTCCATCTCCATCACAAATATCACTTCGCCCACAACACACATACATGCAACAGCACACCGCCAAATTGAAATGCCCGCCTTCTTTGGAGGTCGAAACAGAAAATGGTGGTGCCGATCTCGGGTCAACGGCAGAGAGGCTGGCCCGAGCAAAAGCCATAACTCGCAGCCAAACATCCTGCAATACTCAAACACAAACCCCAACAATTGGTTCTATGCCACAATTTACACAGACCTCAACGCGATCTTCTGAAGATCAATCCACACAAACCCCGCCACAACCCGAACTGACACAACCAATGCTCACATTCGGACCAAGAGAGTTTTGCGCATATCTTTCATTCTCAGGCATCTTACCTGAACTTTACAGAAGCGTCGGAAAGTTGGTTTTATCTGGGCTTGGAGATCCACAGTATCTTAGAAAAATCAAAAACTTCAAAAACCTCCGGTCCATCGACTTATCATATTGCCACCTTAATAGATTCCCACCAGAAATCTTTGAACTTCTGCTTCTTGAAGAAATAAACATTTCACACAATAACATCACCGTGATTCCTGATGACATTTGCTATATGCGAAACCTAAAGCGATTGAATGTATCGAATAACCATATCGCTTATATCAGCCCACATATTGGATATCTCTCGAAACTCTCATTTCTGGACACAAGCTCTAACCAGCTATCATACCTTCCAGAGACAATTGTAAATCTTAAATGTTTGACGGAACTTAATGTCAGGGATAATAATTTTCCCCTCGGCCCCTTCATCATTAAAAATAAAAATCTTTTTCCGCGAAACCTTAGAGTAATCGATGGACAAGAAATAACTCCCATACAACTTCTTCCAAGTCAATTTTAGGAACCTTGTTTGTTGATGCGGATCGAATAAGGTCGCTATCCTTCCATAGATGTTCATATTCCGTGGGGGGGAAGGCAAATAATGAATTTCAAAAAAATATTATTTCTTGTTGTCGCAACGCAAGCAAGCATGTGTATGGGAATTTTGCCAGACAAATTGCCAACAGCTCGCGAGATCTCAACGGATACTAATGATCCACGAGTCGGAACACTCCTTGAGCGCTTAGTCAGCATGATCTCAATTTCTTCGGGACTTTCAAATCTTGATGAACAAGCCACAATAGAACTCATTGCACGCTGGAACAAAATACAACCGACATATCAAAATTGTTACAAAATTTTAGACACTCTCAAAAATGAAGTTGCAACTCAACTCTCAAAGACAACAACCTACGAAGGCGACCTAGCCTTCTTTGCTGATCTTTTTTCAAAACTACGCAGAGGACTCATCAAAACCGAGGGTGCAGAAAAAGAAGAACACGACAAAAAACGCTCTCGAAGAATTTTCATTGTTGGCATGATTTCCTTTGGCGTTGGTGTGGCAGTCGTCGTAACAGCCACAATCCTGTACCTAAAGAACAGAGACAAAAAATTTGCCACAAAGGAAGACATCTCGACCCTAAAGAAAGATATCTCTACTCTGTCTGACTCCCTCCCGGCTATGTTTAACGCACAGACGGGAATCGTCTCGACAATGCTGACCGAAGTCAAATCAGAGCAAAAAGACTCGTCAAAAAAAATCGATGCTGCCAGCAGACAAATTGAAGAGATTTATAACTCAGGCATTGCAAGAGATAAACGGCTAGATGAATCGGAAAAAACTTTAAGCAAACTTTCCGATGGGCAAAGCGAACTAAGAAGGGAGCAAACCGAAGGATACACTCGAATAGGAACACTCCTCGCTGAAAAAAAAAACTAGATATAACAAATGACGACAAACCGCAAGCATCGTGTTCATCAAGTGACGAAGAAGAGTCGGATTCAGAATCAGATTCCGACGGCAATTTATTTACAGAAGCCCTTCATACATTTTTTGGTGCTCTTACCAAAAAGAAACCCGGCGTGATTCTAAAAACCGCAGACGTAGTATTTGGACTAAATAAACCTTCAACATAGGTAAATTAAATCAAAAAACTTAGCCATCTGCATCTTCTCGCGTGCGAATTTTTCCTTGTAAAAGTCTATTTTCTCCCAACGCTCGAGACACTCCTTCTCGCGATGAAGTGTTACCCGAAGCTCATTTACTTCAGTAAACATATTATTGACCTGCCGCTCAAGCTCAGAAATGCGCAACGCCTCCCGTCCATCGTGGAGCAACGAATACACAGCGCCACAAAACAAAGCACAGAAGCCAAAGGCATAGATCATCTTCATGTAAGAACCTCCCGACCTGTCCGCCCCCACGAACATGATACAGACAAGCCAATTCCTGATCCAGAGTCTCTATTCTCTTCCGCCCAAGTTATCCATTTTTGTAGGATTGAACGGTAGACGGAATGCTCACAGGGGGGGCGCTGAGCATGTTCAAGAAACTGTTAATTCTATTCGCAATTTTATTCACACAAACGGTTGGCTATGGTAAAGATGCCGAAAAGCCAAAGAAAAATCCAGAAGCGGAAGTTTACAAGTGGCTCAGGACAACCGCCGAGGTCATTGCCACCGTCGAAGAAAAAGCATATCGAAAGGTCGACATCTCACATCTCACCCAGGATATGCTTAAAGCTGGTTGCGCAACAATCGATGCACACACATCTTTCCTTCCAAACTTTGAGGAAGTCGCAGAGGCAACCTCCGGAAAATTCTCAGGCGTCGGCATAAGCATCATTTCAAAGGCAAACGAAGACGCCCACCTGCTCATTGTTGGAACAATTGACGACGGACCATCCCAAAAAGCCGGAATCGAAGGCGGAGATAAAATCGTCGAGGTCAACGGCGAGAAGCTTCAGGGACTTTCCTCAGACGAAGTCATTTCAAAAATAAAAGGTAAAGTCGGAACTAAAGTTAAATTAAAAATCATCCGGGACAAGAAGCCGCTTGAATTCGAGGTCAAGCGTGACATCATCAAGGATCAAAGTTCGTATTGCTATCATTTTAAAGATCACGATGTCTTCTACCTCGGGCTAAAATTATTCACGGAGACATCTCCTCGGCAAATGAAAAAGCTCCTTGAAAAAACCAATGAGGGAAAATACAAAGGAATCATTCTCGACCTCAGAAGCAATCCCGGCGGG
>JABIAA010000035.1 GCA_018656485.1 bacterium
CCTGCCGGTGGCAGACGAAAAACTAGATTTACACACCCTTTACAGACTTTGTTTCAAAAATTACTACTAATTAATTAAAAAATGGCTTTAAAAGATATCCTCGACCAAATCAAAAAAACTGCGGAAGCAGAAATTGCTAAGCTCGACAAAGAACGTGATGCTTCAATTGCCCGCATCACAGCTGACTACGAAGCAAAACGCAAAACGCGTAAAATCGAAATGGATTCCAAAATCGAAAACAACTGCGTCAAAGTAAAAGACCGTGCCAAGATTTTTGCCAAAATGGAAACTCGCAACTTAATGCTCCGCAAAAAACGTGAAATTTTAGAAAAAGTTTACCAAGAAACATTAGAGTCCATTGTTTCTAGCGACTCCTACATCAACGTTGTTTCAGCCCTACTCAAAAAAGCAGCTGGGGAATTCAACGAAGGGACTATCATCCCAGCAAAAGGCAAAGAATCTGAGACCAAAAAAGCTCTCGACGCTTCTGGTGCTCCATTTAATTTAAGTCAAAAAACTGCGCCAATTCGTGGTGGTTTTATTCTTACTTCTGGAAAAGTCGAAGTCGACTTCTCCGTTGAGTCCGTTCTCCAAAAAGAACTTTGGGGCGAACTCGAAATGCAACTTAATCAACTACTTTTCCCTTAAACTATGAGCCAATTTTCTTACGCCACCGCTAGCGTTCGCTCGCTCGAGCCTATGCTTCTCGACATGACTGATGTTGAGCGTATGCTGGGTGCCGGCTCTGCCAAAGAAGCTTACAAAATCTTAAACGATACTGCCTACTCAAATCATGTGGGCGATATTGAAAAAACCGAAGATTTTCAAGAAGTTATCGATGCCGGACTTCGCGATGCCAAAGAGCTACTCGACCGCATTGTCCCCGACCCATTATTACTCGACATTCTTTTCTTGCCATTTGATTTTCATAATTTCAAAACTGTTTTAAAAGGTCTTGCTGGAGAAAAAGGACAAGAAGAAATCCGCCAACAACTACTCCCTATTGGACGCGTGCCACTTGAGGCACTAGAGGCCTTTTTCTTTGAAAAAGACCACGAATTTTTACCACTCGAAGAAGCACTCACTGAAAAAATCAAAACTGGCATTAAAAAAGCCCGTCTCACTTACGAAAAAACGAAAGATCCACGTTTTATTGATCTAAGCCTAGATCGTACTTTGTTTGAAATTATTTCTAAGCTTTCTCAAAAAACCACTAGTTCTTTTATCGCTAAATTTGTAAAAAAATGGATTGATTTAATGAACATCAAAGGATTCATTCGCATCAAACTACTTGGGCAAGAAGAATTTTTCACTGACCCCAACGTACTCGAAGACACCTTTTTAAAAGGAGGAACTATGCCCACCTACAAATTCGTTGACGGCATGGAAGTCGACAAAAACTCCTTAAACGGAATTTTCAAAGGAACTGACTATGAATCTGTTGTTTCTCGCGGGCTCGAAGCCTATGACAAACACAAATCATTCCTATATTTAGAAAAATACGCCGAAGAACTACTTATTGAATTTGCCCGCTCTTCTCGTTACATCGATTCTGGGCCAGAGGCAGTTCTAGCTTATTTCTTTGCTAAACAAAACAACGCTCGCATTATTCGCATGATTATGGTGGGCAAACTTCGCGGCATTCCAGAAGAAATGCTACGCGACCGCATTCATAAACTCTATGTCTAAATGAATAAAACTTCTAATCACGATATCGCCATTGTTGGCCCGAAAGACGTTGTCCTCGGGTTCAAAGCAATCGGCGTACGCACGCACTTCACAGAAAACGCTGAAGCCACGCTCGAAACTCTTCAAAAACTAAAAGAAGAGAAATTAGACGGCAGTGATCTTTGCCGTTATGCAATTATTTTTATTCTCGAAAACGATGCCAAGGCCATCCCAGCTGATGAATACAAACGCATTACAGCTGATGCCTTACCAGCAATTATTGCCCTACCCGGGCCAGAAGGATCCACCGGGTTTGGGATGGAACGTCTCGGAGAAATCGTTGAAAAAGCAATTGGATCCAATATCTTAAAAGATTAATTTTACTTAAAAAAACTAATAACCTTAACTCATGAAC
>JABIAA010000036.1 GCA_018656485.1 bacterium
CCTTGTGGAGATGGAAGAAGCCGCACAGATTTGTCGTCAGGCAACACCACAGAGCCTTGTGGTTCTCGATGAAGTTGGACGTGGGACAAGCACCTTTGATGGCATGGTGATTGCGCAGGCGATTATTGAATATCTTGCGAAACGCGTTAAGGCGAAAACATTGTTTGCAACGCATTACCACGAACTTACGCAACTGCAGGATAGAATTTCTTCGATTGCGAATTACCACATGGAGTCAAAGCGAACTGACGAAGGAATAATTTTTCTACATAGATTAATTCAGGGTGCAGCTGGAGGAAGTTTTGGTTTGGAGGTTGCAAAGCTCGCAGGACTTCCAGATGAAGTTGTTACGCGTGCGGCGGCGATACTTAAAGAGCTCGCCGCCTCAAAACACGTATTTTTACCTGCGCAGACGCAACATGATGCTCAACGTAGTATTTTCGAATCACAGCTCAGTGGTGCGGAGGAACGTGTCAAAATTCTCGAGCGGGTTGTGTCGGAGTTAGATAGCGTTGACCTCGATTCCTTATCACCTCGTGCTGCGTTCGATCTTATCTGGCGCATGTCGGAAAAGCGCCGTGGGATGTAAGTGTGTCTACTTTAGATAGAATAGCGTTGCCGAGACTGCGATGTAGTGAACAAGTTGTCCTAGTGATTCCAGCGCCCATAACTTGAATGGACGGCCTCCAAAAAAGACACTGCAGATGTTTGATGAGACTCCAAAAAATAGCCAGACCAAAGCTCCAAGTCCAATCCCACGTGTGTAGCATGGAACTCCTGCGACGTAGAGCAGAAAGTAAAATCCTAGTGCTACAAGCACGCTGATCACGAATGAACCAAAGATTTCACTGCCACTGCATGAGTAGACTGTTTGTCCTGATATTCGCATCCAAAGTGGTCCAACGAAGAACCATGGGGAATACCATGCACATCCAATTGCCATTCCAACAACAGTTGCAAGAGCAATTTTCCAAAGAGCAGCACAACATATTATCACTTTCCCACCTCATATTTGCGGGGTTTAAATGTTACAACCTGAGGAGGCTATTGATCTTGGAGTTGTTAGGCAAGAGTTTTGTATTTCCGCGCAATTATTAATAAAAGGTTCTTTTTTAACCTATTTTGCCCTGTAGGCATGGGGCTTTTGTGGGATTTGGTTGGCTCATGTAGTTTTTATGAAGGTTTAGGAGAGATCCGCAAAGTGAAGTGGAAATGGAGGTTTCCAATATGAAAAAGATAATCGCCGCTGCCATAGCAGTTTTCTGCGCGACTCAAACACAGGCTGGAGTTGTTGATGAACTCAAAAAAAGCCCTGTAATGAGTGGAGTCGCAGCAATCGCTATTGCAAGTATCGTTGCAAATTATATGTCGAAAGATTCCTACTTAACCAGCATTGCCAAAGAAAAACTTACAAAGGGCATTGAGGCTGGAAAGAAAGCTGGAATTGGAGCGTTGAAAACAGTTGAAGCTGGTGCTGAAATGGCGACCAAAATTGATTCATCGCTCGACAGAGTTTATGAGTTGATAGAAGTTGCGCCGGCCCTAATTGCAAATTTCTCGAAACACTACAGGGTTCTCAAGTCTGCTCTTGCAGGTGTTGGTGACCGTGTTGTTGGAGTACAAGGCGCTGTTAAAAGTTACAAAAAAGGCAAGAAGCCGGTAGCTCCAAAAAAACGAGTAACGCTGAGTGAAGCTGTTGGTGGAATTCTTGAAGAGATTCAAGCTACACGATCAGCTGTCGCATAAATTTTTTGAACTCACGATTATAAAAAAAAGAGGTGTGTGAAAATCACGCCTCTTTTTTATTTTTGTACGAGTTGATAAATTTTTGCAGAGCTTTTAATCGGTAAGCAAACTTTGCATCTTCCCCAGGAATTTGTTTTATCTCTGCGTATGTTTTATCGCTTCCATCCGGACTGAAGATCGCATCGTAGGGAAGTCCTTCGTGCGCTTCGTGCGTTGGTGTTGCAATGGATCCGTCGCACCTGCCCTCGAAGAATTCGTAGGTCTCAGGATTTTCCATGTAGACCATGAAGAGTCTGAAAAATGCACGATCACCTGGCTGTACAAGTTTCATCACACCTTCCATTCCGATCGTGAGCGAAATAAACTTGCTCATGAACCCCGGAAAGTTTGGATACTTCTCGACGAAGAAGCCTGCATCATCTACGATGAGTGGCTTTTTAATTTGTTCCCACGCCTGCGTTGCCTTAGCCAAAGCGATTTTTTTGAGATCAAGATCCTGTGGTTCGACAAGATCAATGTTGGCTTGTTCTATGTGAATGTCTGGAACTTGAGCTTCGATGTAACGACTGACCTCCCAGACCTTGCCAGGATTTCCGGTTACATAAGAAATTGTACTTTTCATATTTTTATTTTTTCCAAAAGCAGGTAGGGGCCCGCACCTCATAACCCACACACCTTAAGTCTGAACATTAACTACGCCAAGGGGCGGCTTTCCCACCTCCAGGCGATCTGAAGGTCCCTCAATATCGGAAAATATTATTTTCCGGATCATACCACAATGCCCGGTGTTTTGTTAGTTAAAAGAGCCCTTTATTTTTTCCACAATTTTGGAATTAAAAATGGAGTTTCTTTCTTGTACTTTCTATATTCGTCGCCGAATAATGCCTCTAGTTCTTTTTCTTCAACTAATTTGTGATATGTTTTTCCCAAAATGTAATTTACGAGGGCGCAGAAGATTCCTACGGTTGGTGATGCAAAGAATGTTCCAACCCCGAGGTAATACAAAATCCCACCGAGTTGCATTGGGTTTCGGCATAGCTTGTAAGGTCCAGAGATCACAAGTTTCTGAGCGCTTATAAAATGTGATGGCCCTGCTTTTCCAATTTTCCACTGAAATGTGATTGTCCAAATTAGAAAAAATAATCCCAAGGGAATTGCGAGCCAAACAATCAATTGCCCAACAACTGGGGGCCATTTGATTGTTATAAATTGTCCTACAAAATTTCCTAATTTTATTAAAAAGAATGGCAAGATTGCGGCAAAGAAAGTTCCTCCTACGATCGTGGCGGAGATTTTGTACATAGGCGAACTTTTTTGTTTTCCGAGCTCTATGAGTTTTTTGACGAGATAATTTTTCATATCTGCCTCCAGGGCATAACGGCCTTGTTGAGGGCAAAGTTACATAATTCTGATTAATGGTCAACTCGGCAGGGGCCTGCACCTCTCTGGTTGCATTCGTCTGTAGAAATTCGCATAACTTTTTACGCGGAGATTGCCGAACAAAGTTAGGGTTGACTGAATAAAGCGAGGAGCTTGTTGGAATCGCGGACGGTACTCCGCCGATTTAATTGAGTTGCAACAGAAGAAATTATTTGAATAGCGCATCGTTGGTAGAGCCAAGCCCAAGCTTGCTTGTGGCTGATGGGTAAAGGCTCAGCCTTTCTGGTGCGCCTGGCAGGACTCGAACCTGCGACCTACGGATTAGAAATCCGTTGCTCTATCCAGCTGAGCTACAGGCGCTCTCAAGATTTAAAATGGTCGGGGTGGCCAGACTCGAACTGGCGACCCCTCGCTCCCAAAGCGAGTGCGCTACCAAACTGCGCCACACCCCGACTCTAAAACTTGTACTAAGACAAGTTCCTGAATTTCAATGTTCTACAAATCTACAACCTGCTGGAGAAAATGGGGTGAGCGACGGGGATTGAACCCGCGACCCTCAGAACCACAATCTGATGCTCTACCGACTGAGCTACGCCCACCATCTTCAAACGGCTGCATTGTGTCGAAACACGTCTTGAAGTATACGCTGTTCCTCTGCGGAAATCAAAGCCTTTTAATGACTTTTCACTCAGAGGTATATGCTTAGGGCGGATCGTCGGCCAGCGACTTGATTTTACCATTTTTTGTTGGGGCGTCGATAATCCAATTCTGCGGTGCTATTCTGTATTACGATGTACCGATGGTGAGGTTGGATTTGGGAGATCTGATGCTCAAGTGGTTTTCTAGCAGGAATACGATTTTTATTTTTGTGACGACATGGTTTGTGGGTGTCTTTGCGCTGTTGATGGCGCTAGTGCCTGCAGGGTCGCATTTTGACATTGACTCTAGTCTTTACCTGAAAATGGCAAATGATTTTTCTGACAAGGGTGTCTTTGGCTACCAAGGAGCATGTTGCCACTGGATGGGGATTGGGTACCCGGTTTTTATACTGTTCATAAAGAATCTTTTTGGTTCTGGGATACTTCCAATTTTGTTAGCTCAACTCCTTATCATGTTGGCGACTGTATGGCTGCTTTGGCGGACGGCACTACGATTGTTTTCTCAAAGTGTTACAAATCTTTCTGTTGTTCTTGCGGCACTTACGATTGGTTACCACCTCTACCCTCAATTTATCTTGACTGAGGCATTGATGGTATTTTTAATTTCTCTTGGGTTGGAGCGATTTACGGCGTTCTTGCAAAGTGGAAAAATGCTAACACTCATGTTTTCAGGATTTGCTTACGGGGTTTCGATTTGGCTGAAGTCCTCCGCATGGTACCTGGCGCTTTGCCTAATTATTTTTCCGATATTTTTTTTGTGGGACAGAAAAATAAAAAAAAGATTTTTAGCTGCACTGGTTTTCGGTGCAAGCTTTTTTGTTCCAGTAACTGTGCTGTACTACAGAAATTACCTGGCACATGGACACTTCAAACTCCCTCGGGTGGATCAGGTTACGCTATATATGCGCGTCTGGCCGAAGCTGAAGGAGCGTGTTGGAATTGGAAAATATCAAACCTTTGGTGCAAAGCTTCCAGTTACAGAATTCTTAAGTGGGAAGGGGTGGGAGAAAGAGAGTTTGGAATTTCGGCGGTTTATTTTAGAGTATCCGATTGATTTTTTGATTGTTGTGTCCAAAGAAATCATTAAAAATGTTTTAGGTTTGTACACAAACCATCTTAAGGTTTTGCTCTACGACGATATCACTGGCGGGGATTGCTCATTCTTTATATTTGATGGTTCTATCTTCAACAAAATTCATCGCTACCTCTCCTTCGGAACCAAATCGATTATGATTTATTCGATTGGAGTTTTTGAAATTTTGTGGAACCTCATTCGGATTCCTCTGATTTTATTTGCACTGATCTCATTGCTTGTGATGTGTAGATTTAGCATAGCGGCTCTGATGGCGCTACACGTTGTGTACTTTTTGTTCATAGGACTTCTTGATGGATGTGCGCGATACCGCATCCCCGCCGAGGGAGCAATGATTATTCTTAGCGCTCTTGGGATAATGATCCTGTGGCGGCGTTTTAGGCAAAAGTACTCATGGCATGACGCGATGCGAATGGATCTCAACCTTACTTGATTTCCTCAATTTCGGTTGGGGTGTCTGTCAGGTAGTGCGCCTTCAGAAATTCAAGAGACTTTTTCCTGGTTGAGACATCTTCGGGCTGTGCGGTTTTTGCGAGGTCGAGCATGGAGATCATATTGACGCATGCCTGGATTTGTGGATTTGTTGCGATGTCTTCAAGGCGCTTTTTCTTGGCTTTATCTTTGTCATACTTTTCTTTGTCGTCTTTCTCTTTTTCCTGCTTTGCTTTTTCTTCAGCCTGTTTCTTCATTGTTGTTTGGTCAATTTCGTGCGCGTAGCCAGCTGATTCGCCCTTGGCATTTTTTTCGATTTCCTCTGCGGTGACGTGGTGCTTGAGCGAAGTTTCTTTTCCGTAGAGTTCGCTGACCCACTTCATTTCTTTTGTCGGTGTGATTTTTGGCTTGATCAAAAAGTCCGGTTCAATTCCCTTTGCTTGGATTGATGTGTGATCCGGAAGGAAATACATGAGCGAGGTTTGCTTGAGTGCGCAGCCATTGCTAAGCGGAATGATTTCCTGGACGGAACCCTTCCCAAAGGTCGTTGTTCCAACGATGAAAACTCGTAGCGGGCTTTTTGCGTCGTTGCCAGCTTCATTGGAATAGTGGCGTAGGGCGCCTGCGACAATTTCTGAGGCTGATGCGGTGAAATTATTGATGAGTAGAAAAATTGGAACCGGGCGCTTCAAGGTTGGATTACTTTGTGTTTTGTACTCTTGAACAATTTTTCCTTTGTTGTCTTTGGTTATAACAACTTTTGATCCCTTTGGAATAAAGAAGCTTGCGGTGTCGACAGCGGACTCGAGGACCCC
>JABIAA010000037.1 GCA_018656485.1 bacterium
AAAGAGCTCCATCTACCCTTGCTTCTGCTGCTGCTGAACTTCCGGCACCTCCTGATATTGTGAGTAATTCTCGTAGGAGTGGGGTGACGTCAAGTTCGTCGGCGTCCATTAGCGCGGGGCCGATTTTTTTGGCGACAAGAAGTTTTTCAACCTTGTCTAAAAATTCGCCAAATTGCGAATTCTTTCGAAGGCGTTGTCCTACGATGGTATCGTTGTTTGCAAGGGTGACGACGTCTCCAAACCGTTTATGAATTTTTGCGGTGCGCCAACCAAAGAGTCCGGTGGTTCCACCCCATCCTTTGAAGGGGAAGGTTCGATAAAAAGTAATTCTTTGTTTTGCGTACAAAATTAATTCAGCAATTTTTTCGTAGTAGTAATCTGGAAGTTCATTTTCCGATATATGTTTCTTGTTAATGTCGCTCATGATGCTTGCGAGAGATGAGAGGCCTATTCGAAAGACGACGCGGCGGAATTCACTTCCTTTTAGTCCAACGTGATTTTTAAGCATGTCTTCGGTGTCATGTAACAAGATGATGTAGTCAAGCCTTCTGAGCTGATCTTTTTTTAGGACAGAGCATAATTTTTTAAAGCTGGAGGTGTTGGGGCTGGTGTTTTCGCAAAAATTCGGTGATGCCCACAGAAGACAAGTGACTACAAATACAGAAAATAACTTTTTCATTTTAACCCCCGGAAAATTGGTATGTGGTACGTGGTGCCCCCTCTACTAAAAATAATATAGGTTTTGAGCATGTTTTCTCAATGGTTTAGAGGTGTTTCTGCCACCGTGTGCGAATTTGTGCACTTTTTGCAAAATTTTGTCTTGCTGATAGGTTAAAACCCATGACGGGGGATAAAGCCACAGGAAGCCCATGAACAAGAATAAATTTTATGTAACGACGCCAATCTACTACGTGAACGGCAAACCACACATTGGGACGTTGTATTCGACATTGCTTGCCGACGTGACGGCGCGCTGGAACAAGATCCAAGGCAAAAAGGTTTTCTTTTTGACGGGAACCGATGAGCACGGCCAGAAGGTTGCCGAGAAAGCTGAGGAGCTTGGGATCTCGCCGCAGGAGCTCGTTGACAAAAATGCGCCGCTTTTCGAAAAGGTGTGGAAAAGTTTCGACATCGAGTACGATCGTTTCATTCGCACGACGGAGCCTGAGCATCTCGTCGGTGTGAACAAACTCATGAAAATTCTTATCGACAAAGGTGACATCTACAAGTCGACGTACGCCGGTCCGTACTGCGTACCATGTGAAACCTTTGTTACAGCGTCTAGTGAATTAAAGGACGACAAAGGAAATGTCCTGTGTCCGTCGTGTCAAAGAGCAACAACTGAGGTTGAGGAAGAGGCGTACTTTTTTAGGTTGTCTGCGTATGCCGATCAACTTCTCAAGTTCTACAAAGAGAATCCGACGTTCATTGCGCCCAAGGAGCGACTCAACGAAGTTATCTCATTCGTAAAGGGTGATGTCCGCGATGTTTGTTTTTCTCGCAAGAGTGTGAAGTGGGGGATTCCATTTCCTGGTGATCCTGAACATACGATCTACGTTTGGGGCGATGCGCTTACAAATTATTTGAGCGGGATTGGCTACGGAACCTCGGAAGAAGATTTTAATTTCTGGTGGCCTGCAGACATTCATGTCATGGCGAAAGACATTGTCCGATTCCATGCGGTGTACTGGCCTGCAATGCTTTTGGCTGCGGACATTCCACTTCCAAAGCGTGAGATGGTTCACGGGTACATTCTTGTCGATGAACAAAAAATGTCCAAGTCGCTTGGCAACGCAGTAGATCCAGAAAATTTGCGAAAAAATTACGGTGTCGACCAGGTTCGTTATTACCTCATGCGTCACATGCCGCCGAGTCAAGATGGAAATTTTGATTTAGAACAACTTGAGAAACATATTGATGCTGATCTTGCGAACAACTTTGGAAACCTTCTCAACAGGATTGCTTCACTTGCTTTGAACAATGGAGTTGAAACGGTAAACCCAGCGGAAGCGTGGGAGCCGGCTTCAGCAAGTCTAAAAGAAAAATGCGAGGAAGCGTTTCGAAGCTACTGGGATGAGATGAATCATTACCAGTATCACATCGCGCTTGCAAATTTGTGGACGTTCATCTCCGAGGTCAACGCCTACGTGCACTCACAAGAGCCGTGGAAAGTTGTGAAGCAGAATCGCGAGTTATTCGAAGAGATTGTCTCTGCAGTGTGCCATTCGCTTTATGCGGTTGGAGTTTTGCTTTGGCCGATTATGCCGAGAAAGATGGAAGTCCTTCTGTCCAGCCTTGGTGTTGAATTTGATCCATCGGCAAATAATGTCGCAGAAATTCGTAAGAACCTTTGGAATAAAAAGTTTGTACTTTCGCGATCGAAGGATCGCTTATTTCCGCGTGTCGAGTCGCAACTTGTTGAGAAAGACGAAGCTCCTGAGAAGACAGTTCCAAAAAAAACGACGCCCGTGAAGGATGACATGATAACGATAGATGATTTTGTAAAAGTCGAATTGATCGTTGGAACCATCATGACGTGCGAGCCGCTAGAAGGTTCCGAGAAACTTCTGAAAATGTCTGTGGACTTTGGTGATCTTGGAAAGCGGCAGATCCTTGCCGGCGTTGCAAAATCGTTCAAGTCCGAAGAGCTTGTTGGTGAGCAGGGCGTGTTTGTTGGAAATCTTCCGCCCAGAAAAATGGCTGGGACTGAGTCGCAAGGCATGATGCTTTTTGCAAAAGATGACGATGGAAAATACGCGATGGCGACAGTATCTGCCGGAGTAAAAAACGGAACGCGATTGGGTTAGGCCGCCTGTGCAAACTTTCCGTGAACGAGGTCGTCGTACGAAAATCGTTCGACTGTTTCTTTGTTGGTGCCCAGCGACTTCATGGTTGAGCTGATGCGTTCAAGTTCGTCTTCGCTTTGAAGTCCGTTAACGATGTCGTCTTTGGTTCCTTCGAAAAACAAATCAGCGGCGAGCTTAAAAAGCTCTTTGTACTTGATGCGTGTGAGCGTGTGTCGTGATGGTGTTGTGATCGCGTAATGTTCTGGTCCATGAGCGAGTTCCCAAACTTTTTCGAATTCTTCGTTTGGAACGATGAAGTCATTTGTGCCATGAAAAAACAAAATCGGTTTGTCTGTGAGTCCTCTCATAATTTCGTGGCAGTTGAGTTTTTTGTAGCCGCTTCTTGTGCAAAGATAGCGAACTATTTTGTGCTTTGTAATTCCGAATAATGACAGTGTTCTGACAAAACCACGGAGTATTCTGTATCTTGCTTGTCTACTTAGGACTTCCTTTGAAACATCGACTTTTCCGAACACACGTCGTAAAACAATTTTTTGTGAAATCCATGGGCATTCCAAAACGAGTTTGTCGAAGGTTTCAGGCTTCAATGTTTCTGCGTGAGCGAATGTGACGGCGGAGAAGCAGAAGCCCATACCAAAAACTTTTTCATAGCCGTGCTGGTTAATCGAAACTTTTCTGTTTTTTATTTCGTCGACGATTGCAAACACTTCTTCGTGTTCCGCGCTTCCAAATCTAGTTCTAAAAACATTTGCGCCAAAGCACTTGTAAAACAGTGATCCTTGGTCCATGCCATGTCCGCGGTAATCAAAAAATACAATGTCATAGTTGGGAAACATTACGGCCAGCGGTGCATACATGTCTCGTGCGTCTGTGTAGCCGCCACCGACTACGAGCAACTTTGAGCTGTTTCTGTCGATGAAGGTGTAGGGAATCTTAATTTTTTTTCCATACATAGTTTTTGTGTGCGTTGCGCCGATGCTAACTGTTCCAAAACTTTTTGGCATAGGGCTCAACAACATTTTGCGAGTCTTTTTTGTGTTTTTGAGAATTGATGTGTCGAAGTAGGCTCCATAAGAATTTATTCCGGATCTGTCCTGGTGAACGAATGGTGCGAGGTTTATTTCCTTGGATGTGCCATCAAGGTAGTGGCGGAGTGTGCAGGCAGGATCATTTGGTGTAACCGAAAGCGCTGGGACCGCAAAAATGAAAAGTCCGGCGGAGATGATCCACCTGAATATTTTATTTGAGAATGATTTTCTAGTATCGGAATTTGCGAGATCCACTACATTGTCCATGGCTTTTCAAAAAAACTAATCTCTCCAACAACGATCATGAGTGATTCGTGGGATTCTGCAACCGGGAGTCCTCGGCGAGAGAAACATCCATTTTGTGCGTGAATTGCCGGATTTGTATTTGCAGAGAGAAAGAAAAGCCGTGCGGAGAAAAATTTCATCAGGGCCCCTGGGGTGCGATAGAATGGTGTCCCCTAGCGTTTTAAGCATTGCTGGGCTAAACTTATGCCGCAATTAAGGGGTGTTCTGGAGACCCGGGATTTGAAGAATCTGAGATCTAAGTTTCCATTCTTTTCCAACACATCGTATGCATATTTGGACAGCGCGGCAACGTCGCAAAAGCCAAAGTCGGTTATCGATACGATGCGGGATTTTTACGAACGTGAAAATGCGTCGGTACATCGTGGTATTTATTTGCTGAGCGAAGAGGCGACTGACCGGTTTGAAAAAGTCCGTGAAAAGGTTGCGAAGTGGCTCAACGCGAAATCGTACGACATTATTTTTACGTCCGGGACAACCGGTGCAATCAACCTTGTTGCGGACTCCGTCAAAAACAGTTGCAACAAGTCGGATAAAATCTTACTGACTCGCTGTGAGCATCATGCGAACTTTCTTCCGTGGCAGCGAATTGCAAAGTTAGCGTTTCTTCCGTTCGACAAGGAAAAGATTCTTGTGTCGCCCGATGCTTCGTTCGATGGGATTCGACTTGCGGCGGTTACGGGATTTTCAAATGTGCTTGGCGATGTGTGGGATGGAAAACTTTCAGAATTTGTGAGCAATGCTCGCGCAGCCGGTGTGCAAGTTTTAATCGACGGTGCGCAGTTGGTGGCACACGAACAAGTTGACCTCGAAGCTTTGCAGCCGGACTTCTTTGCTTTTTCTGGGCATAAAA
>JABIAA010000038.1 GCA_018656485.1 bacterium
CGAACCACCGGTTGGCAAACCAACTTCCGACATAAAGTCTTCGTCGTAGTACGCGTAGTTTTTCACTTCCATCATCTGAGCACCGTGCGCAAGAAAGTTCCTGACCGTTCGCTCTTTCATGATGATGCCAATGTTTTCTGGCTGCTTCGCAACTGGTGGAATGGCCGTTGGAAACTCGGCAAACCCGTAAAACCGAATAATCTCTTCGAGGATGTCTTCTTTTATGGAAACATCTTTTGAAGCTCGGAAGTGCGGAACTTTAATCTCGTACATCATTCCGTGTTCGGTATCGACCTGGGAAACTTCAAATCCAAGCGCCTCGAGAGAACTCGAAACAAAACTTGTATCCAAATGAATTCCGGAGCGCGTTGTCAAAAACTCATGCGTCACACCAATCGTCTTTTCACCCTGGCTCACACCAACGCAAGCGATTTGGCCGGAAACAACCGGGGCAAGCCCGTAGGCTGTCGCAAGCTTCACAAAACGACGCACTGCCTCGACTGGCTGCTCCGTTGAAAGAGTCTTTTCAAACCTCGCAGACGAATCTGTGCGAACGCCATGACGCGCAGCAGTTCGTCGAACAGACGCAGCGTCAAAAGTTGCTGCTTCAAAAAGAATCGATGTCGTTGAAGATGAAATCCCACTGTTGGCTCCGCCCTTGATTCCCGCGAGGCATAGCGGAGCTTCCGCATCAGCTATAACCAAATCTTCTTTTGTCAGCTCTAGCTTTGTGCCATCGAGTAAAGTAACTTTCTCTCCAGATTTTGCTTCACGGACAACGATCTCGTTGCCTTTGAGTAACTTTGCATCGTACGCATGAACCGGCTGTGACCAGTCGGCCATAACATAATTTGTCATGTCGACAATGCCATCGATTACCCTGCTGCCAAGGCGCAAAATTCGCATCGCAACAAAAAGATTCGATGGTCGGTTTTTTATAGAAGTTAAAAAAGTTCCAGTAAATTTTTTGCATCGAGCAGGTGATTCAATCGAAATTTTGAAAGGAACATCAGAATTCGGCTCAAACCTTTTTTCTTCGAATACAGCATCGAGATCTTCGAGGAGATCATCCTCGGCAAGCATTTTGAGCCCAAGAATTGCGGCAACCTCACGCGCAAAACCGCGATGTCCCCACATGTCCGGACGATGGGTAATTGATTTGTTATCGACTTCAAGAATCACATCTTCGGATTCCAGTCCATTGCGCCACTCACCAGCTTGATCTTTTTCAAGAACGTAAAACGCTGGAAGCGGACCATCTTTGTCGCAACCAAAATCTCGGTGGCACGCCCATGCCCACCCTTCTCGAGAACGGCGAAGCATGAACACAACGTCACGATCGCCAGTAAATTTTTCTAGCCAAAGTTCGTGAGATGGCAGCGAGACTTCAACTTTAAGCTCATCAACCTCCAACATCATTTTATTATCGGCAATCGATTTGACTCTGCCGAGAAAAAACGGTTTGAAATCTACAAGAACTCGATGGACTCCATCAATCTCTGCGGTCTTGCGATTAAACTCACCGACAAGCTTTTCAACGTCATGGTTTTTCAGGCTCGCATCGATATGATCAAAAATCCAAGCTAGGGAAATCTTCATGGCTACCACTCTCGGAAAATGCCGATTTTTACACGGACTAAGGATGCCTCAGATCTCCCCAGCGGTCAAATTCGTTGCACTCATCCTCCAAGAAAGATTGACACATGCAAATAAAAGACGTAAAACAAGCCATCAACCTAAAAATTCTGTTCAACATTAAGGGGAAGAAATGTTGTCTCTTAGATCTTTGTGCGCGTTGGTTTTATGCTCGTTCATTGCGCTCACATCACAAGCAGGAACACTTGAGCTGCCACTAAATGGCCCATGCCTCAATCATGACCT
This sequence comes from bacterium, assembly GCA_018656485.1. Lineage (GTDB taxonomy): Bacteria > Babelota > Babeliae > Babelales > JABIAA01. The sequence continues at coordinate 1,882 of JABIAA010000038.1, forward strand.
TGAGCTTAGCCCACAAATGATCTTGGAAATCGAAAAAGCATTACTCGCTCCGTTTGAAGGAATGAAATATGTTACCGCAACCGTTCATAGAGGTCTTCTCAATAGAATTTTTATGACAAGAAACAAAAAGCATGTCGCCGTAAAAAATGTATTCATTGAACTGAAATTTAGAGGCGGTGGAATTCAAGAGCTTGAGAAAGCCCTCAAAACACAACCTTTGCTTCAGCGCCATGTGGCTAAATTCACAATAAATGCAGATTTAGCCCATTGCGGACTTTATGAACTTCCAGACTTTATTGCAACAATGCGCAACCTTCGCGAATTACACCTTGAAAACAACTGCTTTTCAGACTTCGAAAAAATCGAGGTGACCCTGGAAAACCCTACGGGCTGCAAAGGACTAAAGATCCTCAAAAGCATGGATCATATTGAAAAAATTTATCTGCAAGGAAATCAAACCTTACTGCTCGACGAAATTCCAGAGCGGGTCGCGAATGAGCGATTTCTTCTTGCGTATTCAACATTACGAAAATAGGCAAGAGAATGTATTTCAAAAAACATTACGTCGCCCTTCTTTTATACTCATTAACTTTATGCTTGTTTATAACACGCACATCACAAGCAGGTCTGATCGAACTAACGCCTGGAGATCTGTGCATAAATCACGACCTAGAACTTTACTACGACAGCGGCGATGAATTTGATTACGACAAAGATGGCAATGTAATCCGTGAAGCAACACCTCCGCCAAATGCAATTTTTGCCCCGCCCATCAGAGTCGCAAAAGAAAAAATTTTAGCGCCATTTTTAAACATTAAGGGAATTATCGTTACGGTTCCAGAAGACATCATGATGCATCCCTACGGCGGAGGCAAACAAGGCGCCGCAGTTGAAAACGTTTTCATCGAGCTCGCATTCGCAAACAAAGCAGCAATCACAAACTTCAGGCATAAACTGTATGAACCGTTTGTGAAAGGCTATCGAGATCAGGAAGTCGATCCAAAAGCACACATGGTCGAATTTGCATATCGAATCAATTTTTCCGGATGTAAAATTTCGAGACTCCCAATTTTTGTGGAAGAGTTAAAACACCTAAACGAGTTAGATCTTTCTAACAACCTCTTCCAACAAATTCCATCCAAACTAAAAAACATGTCACACGTTAAAAAGATTGATTTCCGTGGAAACCGAATCAACAAAAATTTTATACCGCTCTGGGCAAAAGACGACAGATTTATTTTCGATTGGACACCACAAGAAGGAACTGAGCCATGGCATTAAAAAAAATTCTTAGAACTATTTTATGTACCGTAATTCTTACACCAACCATTGATGCTAGCAAAACACAAATCTTCCGTAGCGAGATATGGGACCAAGAAGAAGTAAAAACAGTTAGAGATTTAACCAAAGCAGTGGGGAAAGCAGTTCACCTAAAACTACTGTGGGACTATAGGAGTCACTTTCCTCTGCAAAATATTGTCGTATCATATCCAATATATTCTTACGCCACATATTGTTTTAACATTCAAAAGAGCCCAAGCAGAACCGAATCAATCGATGTAATTTATTACCCGTGTGATAAAAACTCATCGGCATATAACTTCTCAAACTTTGATACAGAAATCGATTTGGACTCTATCGAATTTCCAATCACCATAAACAATGCTCTCATCGGACTAAAATTTCTTAACGCTGATGGAATAAAAGTCATTGAAGAAGGCGCGCTTCAATTTACAGACATCGAGGCAGCAATAAGATGGGGAATCGAAACGGAAAAATACTTGGGTGACGCCGTTGGAAGCGTTGACTTAACAGGCTGTGGATTGAGCGAACTTCCAAAGTTTGTATCAAGGCTAACGAATCTCAAAATACTCGTCCTTGCGGATAACAACTTTAAGTATGTCCCACAAGAACTAGAGTCCATGGAAAAGCTTGAGGTCATCGACATTAGAGGGACTCTCATAGACGAATGTCCTAGATGGTGCATGAATAAATTAAGGGCTGATTAAGAACACGCCGCTGCATAAGCACTCTACGAATTGTCCGTTGACACGTGCACTGGAAAGTCGTAGAACTTTCAGAATACATGTCTTCTTTTTTGGGAAACTTCCTGTGAAGATTTCATCGATATCATTCGCAATCTTTTTGTGCATCTCAAATTTTGTTCAGCCGCTCAACGCAGGCTATATCCACCTATCAATCGAAGAATTTGACACCTATATAGAAAAACACGAATACAAATTGTTCACAAAAAAAGATGAAGCCGAGCGACAGTTTTATAAATTTTACGCTCCGAAGTCCAAAGAAATTCAACAACCACAAGTTGAACCGGAATTGGAATTCTCTTCTCATGGAAGCTATCTTGCAATCGCTGACAATGAAAAAACTCAGCTAAGAATTTATGACACTGACTCTGGTTTCCTCACAGTTGTCCACGGAGCAGCTCAAGCAACCGGACAAGACGATCAAGAATACGACTTGTGCGACTGCCCACCGGGCGCACGAAAAAAGACTGAGGGAATTGTTATAAAAACATTCGAGGACCTGCTTCTTGAAGCCGCCCTAGAAAAAACAATCAACTTTTTCCCCGCCGAGGAAAACATTGTTATATCAGTACTTGAGGGCTGGAAACAACTTGTTAACTTCTCCCGAGCAAATCGAGAGTTTCCAATTATGATCAGCAATATTTACATTGGACTAAGACTAAACTCCAACGGCCTCGAAAAATTTACCAGTAAAATTGGAACGACAGATTTACTTATGACACGCGCATCAAATTTCATTGCATCACTCGATATCTCCAACACTGGGATTTCGCATATCCCCAAATTCGTGGGCAGCCTAAAAAACCTCAGACACCTAGACCTTTCTTACAACGACTTAAAAACAATTCCAGAAGCTCTCGGAGACATAAAAACACTCGGAACCGTCGATCTAAGCAACAACTGCATCCACAAGATTCCTGGGTGGATTAGAAACTGGAAAATACAAACTTTGGATTTGCGCGGAAACGAAATTAAAGATCCACCACAGTGGGCAATCGATTCCGAAAACATTTTGTTATAAAATTAGGAGTTTTTAATGTCCCACAACCTCAACAAACAAAGCATAATCTCAAAAGCAATGCATGTCGGGGGGCTCACCATCGTAAGCCGCATGCTTGGAATTGTGCGAGAAATTTTACAAGCAAACTTTTTGGGCGTTGGGATCATGTCGGACGCTTTCATCACAGCCTTCAGAATTCCAAACTTCTTACGTAAAGTTTTTGCCGAAGGCGCAGTGACTTCTTCCTTTGTTCCACACATCGTTGGATTGACAAAATTCGGTAAAAAAAAGGCTGCCGCAACTTTGATGACATTGGCGTTCATCGTCTTCGAAGGAACCGTTTTAATTTTATGCGTCGGTGTTTTCCTCTGGCCCAATGCCATCATAAAGTTCATGGCCCCCGGATTTGGCGAGCAGCAAGTTGCCCACGCAATTCCGATGCTTCGCATTATGTTCCCGTTCATATTTTTCATCTCAAGCTGCGCGCTTTTTTCAGGAGCACTTCAGGCGGTTAACCATTTTTTAATTCCAGCGCTCGGCCCCGTGTTGCTCAACATCGTTTTTATCTCAACACTATTACTTTGCATAAAATTTAAATTCTCACCGCTTGTTCTCTGCGCTGGGGTCCTTGTTGGTGGCGCAACAAAACTAATCGCAAGAATAATCGCGTTTTGGTGGGAGGGACTTTCCTTTGGGCCAATCAACCGAGAAGGCTTCAAAGATCTTGCCATCGTTCTAAAAAGATTCATGCCGTGTTTACTCAGTGCAGGAATTGTCGAAATAAATCTTTTCATCGACAGCATGATTGGATCATATTTACCACGTGGTGGAATCACACTTTTGTACTACGCCTACAGATTTTTGCTCATGCCGATTTCAATTTTTTCACTCGCACTGTCGACAGTCCTTTTGCCGCACTACTCGCGCGTTGCACTTTACGCAAAAAAGCGCTTGAGCTTTTACATGCTTGAAACAACAAAGGTCGTTTTGTGGATGACCCGCCCAGCGGCGCTTTATCTCGCATATTCCGCGGAACCAATTTTTAGCACGCTGATGTTGCGCGGCCGCGGGACGCCGGATCAAATTTCTATGGCAGCAATGCTTCTTATAATTTTTACAACGAGTTTACCGTTCCTGTGCGTCAATCGAACGTTGCTGTCGATGTACTACGCCCTACACGATACTTGGACTCCGACATGGGTAACGATCATTGCAACGGTTTCAAACGGCATCGGCAACGTCATCGGAATCCACCTCTGGGGCGCACAAGGCATCGCAATTTCAACAGTCGTCAGCGGACTCATCACAACGGGACTTTTCGTCACACTGCTTCACAAGAAACATAAAATAATTTTATACCCGGGCAACGTCGGAAAATTTTTATCCAAATATTTGTTACAAGTCGCCCTCGGCACAGCAGCATTTCTCGTGTTACACAAATCATCTTTAGCGCTCGTCGCCAAAACTCCGCTACATAATTTTTTCTTGCATGATCTCGGCTACTGGATTATTTCGCTACCGCTGTTTGCGGGCGTCATGGGAATTTTACTTTTGACGAGAAAATGGTTTGGCATTGCGCCTTACTTCCTCGATCACTCAAAAGTGCAGTAGCGAAAACCGCGAATATTCGCTAAGTTAAAACTCGTATCTGTGAGGACAAGTTCGACCAGCTACTGCGAGTGGAAGAAAAATCTTCTAGTAAAAAATCGACTCCAATCCACACATCTTTGAGCCAGAGCTTGAGTCTCACCGTGTTGATGTTTCATTCAAACGCGGGAGGGAGCTTTCGAATAACAAGCACATCATTTTTCGGCCGCCGGAATAAAGCTGCCCCAAACTATTTACTCTTCGCCGTGCTGCCACATAAAATTGTGCGTCTGTTTTCGCATCAACTTTTATGATGCGTTGTAAGTTAGGGTCTTTTTAATAAGGAGAAGGGACTCATGAAGAGATCTATTCGTTACCTGGTCTTGGCTGGAATTGCCATGGCCGCAGGATCGTCGGCGGACGCCCTCGTAAGCGCAACCGCACTAGACCAAGGACATGCACCGTTTTTTACGACTATTGCCAGCCTGTACGACAGCATTGTCACATCGACCTGGAACACTAATCAATTCCAACAAGCTGATGATGGTGCAAACCAAATCGGCAACGATGACGCTCGTTGGTGCATGAGAAAAACAGTTTTGTTTGATCCAAAAAACCGTTGTATGTACCTCGGCGCAACTGAATCGGGAGCAACAACCGATGCTCTTGTCAAAATGACCATAGCATCAGATGGAACAATCACAAAAACATCACTCGCACCAAGCACAGCAACATGCGTTGTTTATGACGGAGCTGGAGGGCAAGCCGCCGCAGCAGCATCGCCACTACAAACAGGGATCGCCCAAATTTGGGACATGGCACTCCTTGACGACGGACGTCCAGTTGTAATAAAACGCGCTTCAATCAGTCTTCCCGGCGGAACAGAAGTCTACATCGTCGACGATACGGACGCAGGAACAAGACTCATCCAGGTTCCAGTTACATTTATTTACGATGGACATGCGACACCTGTTGCCTCAAGAGCACTCAACGTGGCCGCAGGAACATGGAGAAAAACAACCGGAGATGCTACAGAAAAAGTAACAACAGCCGTCGACGCAATATTCCTTGCAATCCCTGCAAACGATGCCGACCCTTTGAACTTGACCAACGGAGACACCGCAGACATCATTAAACCACTTCAAGTTTCAAGCGCAAGAGTTGTAACCGCAATTGGCTCTAACACGATAAGCACAACCGCCGTCGCAACTGACGCTTGCAAAGCTCTAAACTGCATGCACTGGGACAACTACATGCAAAGGCTTTACTGCGGATACGTCGTCGACACACCTGCCGCAGGAACAGACTATGCTCTCGGAATGTTCGCGGGAACAATGACATCAGCCGGTGCGTTCGCAGTTGAAAACTTAATGACCAGCGCCGCGGATGCGGATGCAAACTCTGGAATGACCACTGTCTACAACATAAAAACAATGCACCTCAAAAACGGCTCTTACCTGATTTTCAGTGGTGCAGCCGGCAGTGATACTGGCCTTGGCTTCAACACAGTCAGCGCACTACCTTTACACAGGAGATACTACGCCGCAGACGCAGATGACTTCGCCAGGGAAATCGACCCAGACACTCTTGCCAACGCTACCGGCCAAACCGGGAGAGTTGTAAAAGCTGCATCAGAAGCGATTGAAACAGCTGGAGCAATCGCAGTCGCCGCAAACACGTGGGAATACACAGC
>JABIAA010000039.1 GCA_018656485.1 bacterium
CTTGGAGATTTGTAAGCGAGCCAATTTCCATTGGAAGAGAGGATAGCCTATTTCCCGAGATTATAAGTCCATGAAGTTTTGTAAGCTTTCCAATTTCCGGTGGAATAGAGGTAAATAGATTACTACAAAGTCCGACGAACGTTAAATTTCTAAGTTTTGTAATTTGAACTGGAAATAACGAGAAAAGATTCCAATCGATGGTCAAGACTTCAAGGTGTTTGAGTTTGACAATTTCATTCGGTAGGGAGGAAAGTTTATTTTTGTAGCAATATAGGTGTGTAAGTTTTGTTAGTTTACAAATTTCATCTGGAAATGAAGAAAAATTATTTGTAGTGAGATCTAACTTTCGGAGTTTTTTTAGTTGAGCAAATTCAGGTGGTAGTGATGAGAGTTGATTCCGAGATAGGGATAAGTCTGTTAGATTTTCTAGGAGTCCTATTGCTGGTGGTAGTGAAGTGAGCCCCTGAAGTTGTTGGAAATGATCACCTGCGATGGAAAGATTTGTTAGATTTTTTAGGCTCCCGATCTCTGGTGGTAGCGAAGAAATATTGTGGTAGTGAATTCTTAAAACCTTAAGGCTTGTCAGCTGTCCAATTTCTGGTGGAAGTGATGAGAGCTTGTTGTTGTCTGAAATTTCTAATTGAGTAAGCTTTTTAAATTCGCATATTTCAGGGGGAAGAGTGTCAAACTCATACTTACAGGCATTTGAACCAAAGAATAATCTTTCTATTGTTCTTACACATTCCAAATGATTGAGTTCTTCTGGTGTTGCATCTTGCTTTGTTCCGCATTTTATTTTTTCAAAAAAAGCATCGAAACTTTTTTTATCGTTACATTTAAAAAAAAGTTCTGTTGGATTGTTTTTCATAACAGGGCTATTAAAAAAAAGTTGTATTGTATCACCGTTATACTGGGACCACTCTTCTATCCCAACGAGGTTGGCATAGCATTCAAAAAAAGTTGCGAAAGTAATTGCGGTGACGCAGAGAGCCTGCTTAATAAATGTTACTTTTTTCATGCGGCTAAAAATCTATTTTTACTGATTTATAAATGAATGACACATCCTATAACCGTTTTGTTTTTATGTCCACGGAATCTTGTTTGGTGTGTTATGAAGGATTGTCAGAAAAAAATCTTGCGACTGTTATTTTTTCCGGTGTCTTGGTTTAGTACAAACCCCATGCGGAATAGTTGGTGGCGGAGGCGTTTCGAGGTCAATTAATTCCCATTGCTCATCGTATATTTCTGGATCTAAAAGTTCCCATTCTGGAGGTGATATGTGCAGAGGTGGTGGTCTTAGCGGTCTGTCAGATTTTTTATTGTGGTGTGAAGAAGGCCTGGGGCAAAAAGATCGTTGCCCCGCATTAAGTTGAACTGGCTCTGGCGAGATGGGTTGGAACGAATATTCTTCAAATTCTTTCTCGGCGTCGGAATTAATTTTCGCAATTTCCTCGTCGTATTCATCTGGTGGTGTTATCTGCCGCGGTGGGGAAACTTCGCGTGTGTGATCAACCAATGGAGACGGTGAGGTGAACGCCTTACGTAGCCAGTTTCTCATTGGGAAAGACATTTGAAAATTGGATATTGCCTGCTCTATTTTTTCGTTTTTCCTGACGCTTCTGAAAAACTCTCGAAATATGTTCCACTCGGATGTTTTTTTGTGGATGTGGAATAAATATTTTTTGTGCAAAATCGGCAACCATGCCAGTGTTTCAAGTTGGTTGTTTCTTACGTACCTCGTAAAATGAAAAATATCTGGGCTATGGATTAGCCTTGTTAAAACGAAGGCAAGGTATTGAAGAATTGGCCCATGAATCGTGCAATCGTTAAGGGTGATTAAGACTGCTGGTCCTTGTTTTTTAATAATCTTGGAAAGTCCGACTGCTGCATCAAATGGTGTGTGAAAGAGATAATGTTCTACGGTTGCGCCCGAACTGCAAGACACTACACATCCAAATAGTAGTGCTGCAAAAGTTTTCAAGTTCGGCCCCCCCAGGCAAACTCAAGTACATTTTATGAAGCATAATTGATTTGGGTGCCCGGTTTCTAGCTTCCTTTTGAGTACATTTTGATTTGTTTGTTTGCGACAGAGCAACGCGGGTGGAGCTCTTTGCAATTGTAATCCTCCGAACATCGTGGGCGTGACGATCTCCCCTTATGAAAATACCTTACTCAATAAGGGTTTTCTTGTTAATGTAAGGTATCTGGGCCGTGGGTACAGGCTCAGCCTGTAAAAAAGATCGAGGATCGACGTGTTTGTTGCTAAAAATATTAATATTCAATTCGGCGATCAAAAAATACTCACAGATGCTACTTTTTCAATTCAAGCCGGCGAGCGCATTGGACTCGTGGGTCGCAATGGATCTGGTAAGACGACTTTGCTGAAAATGTTTGCCAACAGGCAGGGGGCAGATTCTGGAAAGATCGAGCTGGACAAAGGAAAGACTGTTGCGTACCTTCCGCAGGAGCTGGTTATTGCATCTGACCGGACGGTATTCGAAGAAGCCTTTGATGCTTTTGAGGACCTTGCTGAGCTCGAGGCTGAGCGCAATAGGTTTGAAGAGTGCGTTGAGGCAGGGGTGTGCGATCTCGAAAAGTATGCCGAGGTTTGCGAAAAACTTTTGCATGCGAATCCGGATGCAGCTCGCGCAGAAACTGTGAAAATTCTCAAGGGACTTGGATTTGATGAAGAAGCACAACAAAAGCCTGTTGCGGAGTTGAGCATTGGTTGGCGAATGCGTGTGTTGCTTGCAAACTTGCTGCTGAGAAAAGCTGACTTCTACCTTTTTGACGAACCAACGAACCATTTGGATATCGTTGCCAAAGAGTGGTTCCTAGAATTTATGCAGGAATCCCGATGTGGGTTCATGCTTGTAAGCCATGATCGTTTTTTCCTAGATCACCTCTGCGAAAAGGTTTGCGAACTTTCATTAGGGCGCATGAATTGGTATCGCGGAAACTATTCGGCTTTCGAAGTTCTTCGTGAGGAGCGAGTTACGCAGGTGCGAGCCGCAGCAGAAAATCAACAGAAGATGATTGCAAAAAAACGTGCAACCATTGATCGATTCCGCGCAAAGGCGACAAAAGCGAAAATGGCGCAAAGTATGATGAAGGAGCTTGCGAAGGTCGAATTGATCGAAGCGGAGCCGGAAGATGCAAAGCTCGAGTTTCGTTTTCCAATGGGCGAACGATCGGGGGAATATCCACTGCGTTTAGATGATGTTTCATTTGCGTATGGCGATAAGAAAATTTTTAACGATGTTAATTTTACAGTTCGGCGCGGAAGTCGCGTTGCAATTGTTGCTCCGAATGGTGCGGGTAAAACAACTTTATTTAACGTGATTGTTGATAAGTTGAAGGCGGGTGTTGGCGATATTGTGTGGGGGGATCGCGTAAAAACAGCGTACTTTGAGCAGGAACAAATCCAGGTTCTCAATCCGAAGGCTACGGTTTTTGAGGAAGTTTTATCTAGCACACCAGGAGTAACAGAGCAAGACGTTCGCAGGATGCTTGGTGCATTTCTTTTTCCTGGCGACGATGTCTTCAAAAAGATTTCGGTCCTCAGTGGTGGTGAGCGCAACCGTGTTGCAATGACAAAAGTGCTGCTTCAAAAGGCGAATGTCCTTCTTCTTGATGAGCCGACCAACCATCTCGACATGCATGCAAAAGATGTTCTTCTTCGTGCGCTTCAAAAATATGAAGGCACGATTGTTTTCGTTTCTCATGACCAGGATTTTGTGAATCGACTTTCAACCCATATCGTTGATCTTCAATTGCACGGGACACACGTCTACGAAGGCAACTACGAGTCATTTCTTTCGCAGCTTTCATTGGCCGCTGGTACAGCGCAGGGATCAAGTTCAACCCAAGGTGCTGGGCATGTTGAAAGTGCAGATGATCGGAAGCGAAAAAAAGCGCGGAATGCGGTGGTTCGTGAAATGCGCAAAAAAGTTGGTGCGCTTGAGCGGCGTGTTAAAAAGTTGGAGCTAGAAATTTCCAAGAAGTCAGAGGAGCTCTACGATTCTAAGTTAAACGTAGAAAAACGGAAAGCCCTCGATGATGAAATTGCAGCACTTCAAACCGAACTTGCCGAGACCCAAAAACAATGGGAAGAGCTTGTAAGTAAGCTTTAGCTAAAATCCCGATGGCATCATAGCTTCCATGTTTTTTATTTTATCAAGAAGGGTTTGCTTCTCGTGCTCCAGATTTGCGGCGTCGCGTTGGAATTGTTTTTTGAAAAACTCCTCGCTGGTTACATTTTCTTTTGCGTGCTTTAGATCCTGCCCTATTTTCTCACTAAGTTCCAAAACTTCCTTCAATTGCCTTGTCTCTCTTTGATGCCTGTCATTTAAATCGGCAACAATATCTTTTTGTCTGTCGAGTTCTTCATTGCTTCTTCGTAATTTGTCGGCTGTGTTATTGTTTGCGTGCATTAGCATGGCGTTTTCATCAACAACTTCTTGGTTTGTTTTTTTGATTCCTTCTAGTTCTTCTATTTTTCTCACGTGAGCTTTCAAGCCTGTCTGCATGGATTGGAGTTTTGCTTTGTGCGTTTCGATCTCGTGTTCTCGGTTTATATTTTCTTCAACAAGTTTTCTTTTCTCTTTTCTTAGTCCTTCTTTTTCTCTGTAGAGTTTATTGATGTGCTCTTTTTGGCTTTGCAATGCGTTCTCTCCGACTTTTACTGAATGCTGCAATCGGGCGCGCTCTTGTTCGGGTCTAGCTCCGCGCTTGTAACCTTTATAGGTTGCAAATCCAACAGCAACTAGGCTTAACAACGAAAGGGCGATTTTGCCTTTTCCCCCGCGAGCAAGAAATATATCCTTGAGAGCTTTTCCTTCTTTTTCAGGATCTACAACACTTGCAAGTGCGTGTTTGAGTTTTACTGAGAATGTTGCACCTTCAAAGTTGTCAATGAATGTTCGAATGGCTGTTGCTGTAAGTAGTGTTGCTCCGCCGTATGCACTACCATAGATGATTCCTTGTTGGTTTACTTTTGCGTCCATTGGTGTGCTGGCAACTAAAGAAATACACAGCGCCGTGGCTACAAGGTTTTTCATTTTTACTTCACTCGTCATAGTTTTTCTAATCCAAGATTTGTTTCATCACTTCATCGGTGCGTTGTTTTTCATGTTTAAGCTTTTCGCGGAGTTCGTTTACTCTGTTTGCGAGTTCAAGATTTTTGCTTGTTAGTTCGGTGTTTTGAGCTCTTTCCCAGTTGAGTTCGTTTCTTTTTGCGACCTCTACGCTTTGTATTTCTTCATTTGCTTGTCGTGCTTCTTCTTTTGCTTGTCGTGCTTCTTCCCTTGCAATATTCGCTCTTCTTTTTTCCCATGGTATTTCATTTTTCACCTGCGTCAGTTCTTGTTTATTCGAGTTGTACAAGCGATTAAGGTCGTCATATTCCCAAGTTTTTTCTAGTAATTTGCGATACGCCATGTCTAATTCTTTAGAGGCCGAAGAACCGTGCCGGTAGCCTTGATATGAGGCAAGCCCGACTGCTGTAAGACTTAACAATGAAAAGAGTTGTTTCCAGTCGCTTCCACGAAGAAGCACAATGTTCTTGAGCGCTTTTCCTTCTTTTTCCGGATTGATGATTCCGCAGAGAGCACTTTTCAATTTTGCAGAAAAAGTTAGACCTTCAAAGTTGTCAATGAATGCACGAATAGCTGTTGCTGTAAGCAGCGTTGCACCGCCATATGCGGTGCTGTAGATGACTCCCTGTTGATCTACTTTTGCGTTTATTGGTGTGCTGGCAACTAAAGAAATGCACAATGCTGTTGCTACAAAAGATTTTTGATTTCTCGACACGATCTATCTCCCAAAGATCAAGCGATAAAACTTGTGGCAATGGTAATGCTAAGTTTAAAAAAAGTCGAGGTCAGATTTAGAATGAATCATCTTCATCGCTGTCGTCGTCATACGCTTCAAGCGCAACATGTGCTTTACGATCCAGCCAGTTCCTTAGTCTTTGCAATTTATTTTCTGCATATGCCCGGAACGCTTTTTCTTCTTCCAACTTTTCGTTTAATGTCAGATTGATTTCCGTCAGTTGCATATGGACTTGTTCCGCAGATTCAAGGCAATCGGTTTGTTCTTGATCGAGTTGGTATTTTATTTTTCTTGCATCTAATCGCGCTGAAATATTTTTACATGTTCCACAAATGATTGGGATCATAAGAATTGCTGGAATTGTGTAAAACAACCAGGACATTACCTTTCTTTTTTTGTTGCCACGAAACGTTGCGAGCGATTTTAGCGAGCAGGCGTGAAGCCGCGGTGCGAAAAGGTTTTTTCTCAAGTTGTGAAATATTTCTTTTTTTGTTTTTGCGGCAATTTTGTTGTCTAAAAAGTTTCTCAAAACACTTATCGAAAGAACCGCAACCAGCGGAAGGGCGAGTGCTATTTTTGAATTTGCCCAGTGGGTTGTGTTGTAATGAAGTTTTGGGATTGGCTTACTGAGGACGTCGAGTTGAAATGTCGATAACAACGAGCATGAAAAAGTTACACATGCAAGTGCCAATCCTGCGGTTCTGCGTCTGGTATTAACAGCGATGAACATGTGTCCCCCGTTTGAAAATCAAAAGCCTCTAAAGTTTGTGGAGAGTCCGGATCTCGTTCTACAGCTGGTTTAAAAGTAATATCAATTCCAAGAGCATGAAGAGCTCTGCGAATAGCCTGGTTCCGTTCCTCTAATGTTTTAATTCTTTCTCGAAGATTGTTCAGGTTTCTGCAAATTGGACATACATCTTCGTTGTTGACCTGTGCCCAATTGTTGTGGTTGGCTTTTTTCGAAAGAAAATCCTTTTTCAAGGTGATTCCGTGCTCTCGAAGCATGTGTGCAAAAAAAATCTTTTCGAAACCGAATATTGGTTTTTGATATTGAGTTTCGACTTCTTTTATGACTTCTTCTTTTAGTTCTTTATGTAGAAGGCAAACGGCTTTGAAATTTATTATAAGTCTGCGTCCTTTTTCAGTGCGGTCGGATTGCTTTGGTGCCGTGAAACACATTGGTGAAGTGAGTAGGATTAAAGCAATAAAAGTTTTTGTAATGTTCATCACTAAGTTAGACTTTCATTTTTTGGAAAGCGGAACAAATAAGATTGCTCTGTTTTTTCGTCTGTGACATTGATTTTGTAATATTTCGGCAGGTAATAATTTTGGGGATTCGGGACCGTTGATATTTTTACCACAATTTCGTTGGATGCAAGATTTTCGATTTCTTGTTTTATTTCTATGTTCAAGTTCCGAATTTTCATTTTTTGCTGTTCTACGTACCGGCACATCAGGCAGACATCTTCTGTACAAGGCGTTTCTGTGTCTATTATTTTTTTTAAATAATTCTCCGGGGTTATAACTATTCCATGGCCGAAGTGCATGTGCCGATTAAAATCTGCCCTCTCTATTCCATCGTAAGTTTGTGCGTGCGATATGATGGTATCAGCAATTCCTTTTTTTGTGTTTTCTATTTTCTCTATTGTTGCCGTCAATTTTTTAACTTCATCCCAAATAATTTCGTCACGACTTTTTTCCGATATAGAAGAGCATGCGATTGCAAAAAATAGTGTCGAAAATAATGGGAAAATAAATTTATTCATGCGATGTATTTCCCACTTAGGCCTTTAGGCGATTTATGTATTTAACATTAATTTTTTGCGGGGTTATGTCAGACGCAGAAAGGTCATTGTTTAAAATTCGTCCGTCGTCTATTCCTATGCCAAGCTTGTGCAACTCCGTGCGGAGGTTATCGATTTTTTTATTTTGAGCTCGGATTTCATCCATCAGCTCATCTGTATTTTTGCAGATGGGACAGTGCTTTTTTGAATTAGCGTAGGTTTGGTCGGGCTCTTTAACCTTAAGGCGGTCAAAGAAATCGTCGCTCAAATGAATTCCATGTTCGAATTGCATATGGAGCACAAAGTTTTTTCCTGGATTTGCTTTTATGGCCGAGAATATTATTTCAACTGCTTTTTGTTCCAACTTTTTGATTACTTTGCATTTTTCCATGAGCTCTGTTAACAGGCTCTGAACAACGCAATTTCGACTTTTTGGCTCTGGTGTGGGGTAACATGTGGCCGTGAGAATAAATGCAGTAAGCAGGATGTGAATTGTTTTGGTCATTCGATGCTCGAGTTTTTTATTTTACAATGTAAGCTTTGCACATCGTAGGCGAGGGTGCGAAAAAAGTCTAGGTCCATTTTTTCTTGCAGTGGTTGATTAAATCCAATATTCCCCGAGTGCGCATAAGGCAAGGAGGTCATATGTTAAAAGTTTGCACCGTGTCATTCGTTTTTCTTGATCTATTCCAAACATAACGTTGGCGCTTATTCCAATCTCGAGGAGGACTTTTTCTGTTGATTTGATTTCTTGTGAACATAGCGATATGCGGTTTCTAATTTCTACAACGTTTTGACAAACCGGGCATTCAGACACAGTTTTTTGAGGAGAAAAATAAAGCCAGTCTATTTTTTCGACCGGGACGCAACCGACGGTAATTTTGTGATAAGACCATAGGTGTTTCTCAAGTCGCTTTGGGATTTTGTGTTCCCGGGTGTATAAGTTTCTCAGAATGTTTATGGTTTCCATATGTAGGTATTCCATTGTGCGATATTTTCCAATAAGCGCCGCAATGTTTTTTTGTATGGTTATTCTGCGAGTTGGGTGTGGTGAAATTGGCGAAGCAAAACATGAAAAAGAAAGGGCGCAGCTACACATTAAAGCGAACGTGAATAACGTCACCATCCTTGACAATGTAGTCCTTTCCCTCGGTTCTCAACTTTCCAGAATTTTTTAGTGCGTGTTCTGAGCCTGCCTCAAAAATTTCTTCAGTGCTATAAACTTCAGAACAAATAAAACCGCGCTCGAGATCGCTGTGAATTGTGCCTGCAGCTTGCGGTATTTTTGTTTCGCTTGGGATCGTCCACACATGAGTTTCCTGTGGCCCGCACGTGAAAAACGAAATCAGGTCTAAGCTTTTGTATGTCTTGCGAATTAGTTGTGAAAGTCCGCTTTCATTAATTCCAAGGTCTTGCATCATCTCAGTGGCTTCATCATCCTCAAGTTGTGCAAGCTCTGACTCAATGCGTGCGGAGACCGGAACAACGACATCGGCTCCGAATTCTTTGACGAGAGTTTTGAAGTGCTCATTGTTTTCATAACCGCCGGAGAAATCGTCCTCAGATAGATTCGCTGCGATCAGAAATTTCTTGCCGCTCAAAAGTGGAATAAAGTGAACTTCTTCTTCCGTTGCGGTCTCAATGATTTGCCAAATCTCACTTAGTGAGTCTTTGTTTATTGCCGACTTTGCATGTTCGATAAGCTCTTTCTCTTTCTCGAGCTTTTTTACTTCGGTGGCAGGGACCCCTTTGCTTTTTGCTCCCTTGAGCATTGACTCTACTTTTGCTGTTCGTTTTTCTAGCGACTCGAGATCTTTAAGCATGAGTTCGGCGACGATCGATTTGAAGTCGTCAATTGGATCCAGGTGGTCGTGAACGTGGACAATGTTTTTATCTTCAAAGCAGCGAAGTACATGTACGACCAAGTCGACTTCCATGATGTTACTAAGGAATTTATTTCCCAGTCCCTCGCCTTTCGATGCGCCTTTGACGAGGCCAGCAATGTCTACGAATTGCATTGTTGCTGGAATTTTTTTCTTTGAGCCAAAAACTTTGACCAGCTTTTGGATTCGTTTGTCCGGAACTTCGGTGATGGCAACGTGAGGGTCAACAGTGCAGAACGGGAAGTTTTCAGCCGGGATGCTTGATTTGGTGAGGGCATTGAACAGCGTTGACTTTCCAACGTTGGGAAGCCCGACTAAGCCAGCTTGAATTGCCATCAGTTCAACTCCAAAAAATTATTTTAAAACACAGTTAAATTTAACATTTTTTGTCTGTGTTGGACAGCCATTCTTCTCGGCGCCCGACCAGTGAATATAGGATGTCAAGTTCTTGTTTTGTGAAGAATGGATCTCCATGCTTGTCCTTGATATCTTCAAGTGGCATTGGAGGGACGTCTTCAAGTTGGCTGTAAAAATCTTTGAACATCTTTTCATCTTCATCGTCGTCGGAAAAGACGTCGCAACAGAATTCATCTTGGGAGGGCAAGCGGGGACGTTTTTTTGTATTGGCTCTGCGTGGGGTTTCGAAGGAGTAGAGCGGCTCTGTTGTTTTCTCGTCAACATTGAAAATTGAAAGTGATTCGTAATCTATGACTATTTTAAAAAGGTTTCCTGCGAATTTTTTTTTAATTGTTTTATCCAGTTTTGTTTCTGGGTCGTATGAATAAGAAGTTATTTTTAGCTTATTGTCACGTGAACTGTGAGTGATGACAAATCGAGTTGCAGCGCCACTGCAAGTGATCTGATATGAGGATCTGATTTTTTTACCGCAAATTCGGACTTTGCCTCGGCCTGTTTTTTGTTCTTGGGCAATTGAGATTTCTGTGCCATCAGTGTTCGTATATTTTCTTGATGCAATCTTAAAGTGTCCATTTTTTTTAATTTGAATTGTGACCACAAATTGATGTGCTTCGTTAGTTGATTTGATGATAATGTCGTCCAAGATTGCCGCAGACACATTGCTGAAGATCATAAGTACAAATAAGGCTAGTGCTTTTATCATGTTTTATTTTTCTTCGAAGTAGTCATCAAACAGTTGATCCCACTGCGGAAGCTCCATCATTGGAGATGGCGCGGAAGTCTCGAAGGTTTCTAAAGATGGTGGGAAATTATCCTTTGGGGAGGGATGTTTATAATGTAAAGGATCGTCGTCGATGTTAAAATCTACCGTCGTAGGACTGGGGGGGCGGTGTGTCGGGGGATCAATTTTTCTGAGCTTCGGAAGTTGATCTCGTATTTTTAGTTGCTGCGTAAGAATTGCGTTATATCGAAGAATTTGGTGCGATGAAATCGGTCGCTCATCAAGGTTACAATTTATTTCGGCTTCAAAAACTATTTCTACGTATTCGTCGTCGATTTCTTTTAGGATTTGAATTTTGTCGTCGATGATTTCGATTTCAAAACTTTCTCCATCAATTACTGATATTCCATTAGTTTCATCTGACTCAACCATTAATATCGCCAAAGCATCCCCGTGCGCTTTTACGAATAACATTTGGTTGGTATTGCTCATGCGGAATAGAAGCGTGTTTTTGAGTGGATCTTCATATGCTAGAAACGATTGTTGTGGGGCGTAGTTCGGCTCTTCTCGTTTTTGTTTTTTTCGCGGTGTGTCTGAGCGTTTGTCCATGATGCAAATTATTTTACCTCCGGAGATAACATTGACGAAGGCGTGGACGTATGAGTGCTTCGGGGACATTGAAATTCTCGAAATGTGCACGGAGAACAAGTTTGTGCAACATGTCATTGCCAATGCTAAGAATAAAAAGAAATTGAAAAGTTTTACCATGGGCATTCTACGTTAAAATCTTCAAAAAGAGCTTTGATCGGATCTTGTTCAAATTGCGGTTCTTGATGGTTTCGTTCTCTGGGTTCAACAATTAAAACTTTTTTTGGTGGTTCCTCATAAATTTCGTCGGCTTCTTTTTCTTCTTGTTTTTGTTTTCTCTTGCGCGTTTTATTTCCAGGGACAGCGCCTTCTATGAGCCGTGCAAGGATGCGACGGCACTGCCCTATGATGTTTAACCTTTTTTCTCGTGTGAATTTTGTTTGTGAAATTTTAAAAGATTGTTGTTCGTCTTCTGATATGTTGTCGAAATTAATGCTTTCTCGAGAAATTGAGATCTCAAAAATTTTACCTGGAATTTTGAGACTTTCGACATCGTAGCCATTGGTGGCCATAATCGCATTAAGTCCGTTTTTCGAAGGGATGACTATAACCATGCTAGCCGAATGGCTTAAAATTATTACAAAACTTTTGCGTAGGTGTTTCGCGAAGATGAGGTGTGCCTCATCGTTTTGATATTTTTGATCGATTGATTCTTCTGTTGAAAACTTTCCAGTTCTTCGAATTACTCCAGTGTAGTTCAGTTCAGAATCAACATTGGGAGGATCATTTACAATGTTTATGGATGCGGTAAAGCTTTTATCAGGATCGATTGGCTTGTTGATAAAAATTTTTGAGATGCATGAGGCCTGTAGCTCATGAAATAAAAATGCGCCTGCAAAAAATATAAACGTTGTAAGTAATTTGTTTCGAAACATTTGCCATGACAATTTTGTATCTAAAAGTGAATGTAGCCCAGCATATTACATGCCGGGCTACACATCAAATTGTTTGTTAATTAGCTTGGAAAATCTGTGTCCATATTGTCATCAGAACAGCCTAATGAATGAATGGACCATTGAGATGACGAACTTTGCGAAGAGCGTCCCGATAAGCATGCATCGAGATCCGCTTCGTCACAAACGGGTCCAAAAGCGTCGGTTTCTGGTCCCCTGTATATTCTCGGAAGTACGTTCTCTGGGTATAAAGAAGCCGATGATATGTTTGACTCTCTTTCGCAACTAAGGGGAAAGCACTCAGGGGTTTTAGGCGTGTTAAAGGTTCGTGGTCGTTGAGAGACTCCTCGCTCGGGTGTTACAACAACATTAAGAAATTCTGGAGTGTCTGGGTTTCTTGCAAAGAAGATTGATGCCGATGTTTGTTGTGGTGGTGTTCTTGGTGGTGATGATGGTGGTGTTGCAGGTTGTGCTTGCATCTGAAGGGGTTGTATCGGCTGGACATTTTGGAACGGTGAATCGTTATTTTGATTTGAATCCGGACTGATTGAGTATGCTATTTTTATCCCCTCAATTTTTATTCCATTATTGAGGATCATTCTACTGCCAACTGATACAAAGATTGTGTCGACGTTTTCAACAAGTTTCTTTTGTGAGTAAATGACTTGGTTTATTCCTCTAGAGCAATCTACAACACAAGACGAAATCTCGATACATCCGTTTCCATGATGTTTGATTGAGATTGCTTGCGGCGAATATGAAATTCTGATTGTGTTGCCCGGAGTGATTGGCGAAAAAGCCCATGCGTCGTGGCTGCTGC
>JABIAA010000040.1 GCA_018656485.1 bacterium
GCCATACCTGAATTGCTTACATTTTCTTCACCAGAAACATTGCTGGTATCCCAACTGCCGATATCTTGGTTAAATGCTTTAGCACCGTAAAACATACCACTCATTTCGATCACACTGCTGGTATCCCAATGGTTGATGTTTTTGTCAAAAGTGTTTTTAACGGATCTTCAGTCCGAAGAATGGACGTCGGTGGCATATAACATTTTGCAATCATAGACGTTTACGCTCAGATTGGAGTTTTTTATTAGTGTGCACATTTGCAGTAATTTTGGGAAGTACTTTGGGCAAAGTGATGGATGTGTTTTTTAAAATTTCTTTGGCCGTTATTGTTGGAATTGGAATGTTTTGAATTGTAGCGTTGCCTAGTTTGACTTCTTCCATTCGAATTGCTTCAAGCTCATCAATTGCCTCTTGTACGGTGATATCCATATTGGTTATGGCATTTTCCAATTCTCTTTGTAAAAGAAGTGCGAGCATAACTACAAATACGTGTCCTTGGGTGCTGGTTTTCTTTTTCACAAAAACAGGTCGAAGCTCAAGATGAGACGTTTTCATTGTGCGAAATGCACGTTCCACCATTTCTAAGTCACAATAGCGATCATGCAGTTTTTGCGCATCAGCGTGTTCTTTTGGGACATCGGATTTGATGACATAACAACCATCTAAAAGAGACCCTTCAGAAAGTGCATCTTGGTCTTTTTTGATGGTGATTATGCGGTGTTCTTCTTTAGCGCATAGCCACTTTGCAGTGGCCAGTTTTTTGATTTTGGCGTTAACCTTTTCAACCGCCTTAGCAGCAGTTGCGCGGGGATGGTCGCTAAGATATTTTGTTCGCTCATCTGCAAATTCTTTTATCGAATTGAATTTTGATTCTCTGTTTTTGACGATCTCTCCTTTTCTAATTGGATTGCATCGTAAAACATAGCGGACTCCATCTTCCTCAACCTCGCTTACTTTTTTGCTGAACAGCTCGTATTGAAAGATTTTGTCGCAGAGCTTCTTTCGGATTTGAGGCTTTGTAATAGCTGTGACATATCTAAAATCGTCAGGTAGTCCCGCTATTTGAGGGCCTTTAAGCATGCCGCGATCACCGACAAGCGTGACATCTTTTACGCCAAAATTTTTCGCGAGAATTCTCACTTGCTCTGCAACAGTTTTTGTATCAACGGTATTTCCTTCGAACACTCGAACAGCAACAGGAAGCCCGTCTGGGCCTGTCAGCAAACCAACAACAATTTGCTTTTTCCCTTTTTTCTTGTCGCGATTGTAGCCCCAATTAGCAAGTTCATTTTTGTCCCCTTCAAGGTAGGAACTGGTCACATCATATAAAAATAATGCTGGCGTTTTGCCAGGAAACCTATTTTCAAAAAGCTTCTTTTCAATGTTTTCCTGTTTGCTTGCAAGCCAGGCAAGATTCGCGTAAAGGTCATCCTCATCAAGTTTTGTTATTCCCAAAATTTCGCAAACAGCATGTCGCGTTGCAAATCGTACAGCCGACAATCTAGAGCCTTGATCAATCACCCTGGCGATGACCTGCAACAGTGCCAGTTTACCTTCCGTGCTATTTCCAAGTGCTTTTGAAACTTTAACTCTCTCGGCAATTAATTTCATTGTCCAAACAGCACCGATACTCTTGCCCAAAATCGTTTTAACATCTTTGATAGAAGCCAGTTGCGTAAGATTGCCCTTGTGTTTGAGAGCAAGCTTAATAGCAGTAATTTCTTCTTGAGAACAAATCGAGAGGTTGAGAACTGTTTTGTGTTTTACTTTGCCATCCTCACGGTAGGACGTGCGGAGCAAGTTTCGACTGTAAGTTTTGCTTCCTCTCTTTATTTTCGCAGTATCCACATACATTGTGGCTACACAATGACACGAACAATCAGTTATGTCAACCCTTAAAGCAACTTTGTGTTGTGGCTACAAAAATACAGGCATAGTTAACACTTTTCATATTAGTTTCAGACGATTATATCTGTTTCATGTGCTTAACGGGGAGGAAGATCCGTTCTGAAGCCGAAATTGAAAAGTTGTTAAATATGAAAATTTCTTCCAATGCATTAAATGCAATTCACGATGCA
>JABIAA010000041.1 GCA_018656485.1 bacterium
AATCTCACCAATCCGATCTTTTAGCATGTCCATCTCCCAAGCTTGCAGCTGAACCTCACGACAGGTTGAGCCTGGCACAACTCAGATATTTTACCATTCACAAGGGAAGTTTTCTACAACACTACAAATTTCCAAGTGGCTATTTTCCAACAAAAAAACGACTGGCGCGGAAAGGTTTAGGCTGAAGTGAACTTTGAAAATGACCGCCGACTTAAAAATAAAATCGTCTTGGTGGATGAGGATCAGGCTGTAAACTAGGTGGTGGAACAACCGAAAAGAAAGATTCGCTGTCGGCAGGCAATAGATACGGAAGAGCCCTTTGCCCCGCAGAACAACCGCCTTGATTTAGAATGTGCAGAATACTTTCAGGCGCCAGCGGCGCACTTGGCTCATCCGAATCTTCTTCACATAATGGAGCATCAAAAACTTCAACGCCAACGACACGTAAAGATTGCGATCTCGGGCAAATTGATTTCCCAGGAATCGAACTAAAAACAGCGTGTACTTCGCTCAATAATGTTTCCCAATCATTTTGCAAGCGCGAGTAAATCTCAATATTTTGCTCAGGCCACAAATCGCCAAACCTCCGAACCTTCCACGTCTCATGCAACGTCGCGCATGCCTGAAAAGCACATTCAAAGCTAAGCGCTTCTCGCTCGAATCTTTCGATCACCGCCGTTAGCAATGAGATCATACTGTTCGCAAATGAATTGTCTGGGCATTGTGAAAACAAAAAGACAAGACAGCGAATAACATTGCGAAATTCTTCCTCACGAGACACAGGTCGGGTTAAGTCATTCGAAATAGAAAACTCTTTGCAACTACAAGAATGTCGATCATCTTCACCGCGAGGATCAGCCCGCAACTCGAAACCGGCCCTCTGCGCAACTCCATTGATGCAGGAGACCATTCCATCCTCGAACATTAGACTTTTGTTTTCACTGACAAAGGTCTCAAACGCCCCAACATCGTCTGACGAAAAACTATCATCTATGAATTCCGCCGGAATATAAACCGCTTCGAGATTTGTAGACGCACACCCACCACCAAGACCAGGTGCAACATTCAAAAAACAAATGGTGAATGCACAAACAAATAATTTTTTTCTTAACATTGCAGAAACCTCAGTAAAAACTTGTGTTGCCCCCCGCAGTGACTGTACTCACATTTCATGGAAACATCAAACCTTTTTACGGCAAGTTTCATTAGGTTATTAAAAGGTTTTAAGAAGGCTGAGCCTTCACCTAGCTGGTAATTAAAAAAATGCCCGCGGTTTTTACGCCACAGGCATTTTAAAAATTTATGTGTGTCGAAAAGTTAATGTGTTGTCACACCCGGCAACAACTACCCCCAGACTGGAGGAGCACTTGGATCGGAGTTGTCGTCAGCAACCTCTTGCAAATGTTGTTGCGCACAGCTAACGAACGAAGGGTTGGACACTGGAGCTGGTGCTGCAAGCATCTCCTCAACTTTGCGTGCATCAATGGCCGCTTGCATCTTACCATGCAATGCGTCCCAATCATTTTGACGCGCAGCAATTTCTGAATGTTTGTCTGATTTAAAACACCACGTTGTATTCAACGCATTAAATGCCTCTAAAGCCTGCCCGATGTTATACCATTTGTTTTCGTATGCACAAATCACAGCTCTTGTGAAAGAAAAAAGACTCCGAACGAACTGGTCATGATCGCACCCTGAAAACATCTTTGCTATACACTGAACGGCATAGTAAAGGGCTTTTCCACCCAACCGAGGTTTCTGTTTTTTAATGGCGGCAACATCAAAAGCCAGGTATCTCCAATCGGCATTTCCACTAACTGCTAATTTTTCATAGTCAAGTTTTGGATTTTCCGTAGGTCTGACACTCAAGCCAACCGAGTACGCAATTGTATCTGCAAGCTGCATCATGCGTTTAACTGGCAAATCATCAGTGTTCCCAATGATGCTGTAAGCCAAATGTCCGAATTTCATGGCGCCGTCATTTGAAAAACTATCGTCCAAGGGAACAGAATTGACGTAATCTGAAACC
>JABIAA010000042.1 GCA_018656485.1 bacterium
AAAAGCCTGCCGGCAATCGAGACCGAGCCAACTTCATAAATCTTTGAGTTGACAAAAAAAGGCCTGGTCGTTTGAACCACAGGGCAATCGCAAGTAGCTTTGGTCAAGGTATTCCCCAGATCTTTGACAAACCGCAAAAGGCAATGATAACCACATGAAATAACAGAAGCCCCGGCATGCGCCGCAACCAGATGTAATTATTAAACAAATCTAGACTTTTACCTTTTTGTGTGATAACCACCTGAATACAAATCAATTTCAGGAGGTTACATCATGACGGATTCGACAAAGACACCCTTTACATCACATTTCGACTGCATCAAAGATCCACGGTATCATAACACACGCCATTTACTTTATGATATGCTGATAATTGCTCTTTGCGCAATCATTAGCGGTGCTGACTCATGGACCCAGGTAGCAGAATACGGCCGTTCTAAAATTGGCTGGTTCCAAGAATTCCTTAAACTGCCTAACGGTATTCCTTCACACGATACCTTCGGTCGCATCTTCTCTATGCTTGAACCAGAAGGTTTTCAAAACTTTTTCACTCGCTGGGTGCAAGATCTTTCGTTGTCTCTAAAAGGAAAAACAGTCCCTATAGATGGCAAAACCCTCCGTGGCTCCCATGACCGAAAAAACGGCAAAGCCGCTATACACATGGTCAGTGCCTGGGCTTCGGATATCGGCATAGTACTGGGCCAACTCAAAACAGATGCTAAATCCAATGAGATCACCGTCATCCCGGAACTGATTAAGACCCTTGCTTTGGAAGGGGCTATTGTCACCATTGACGCCATGGGTTGTCAGAAAAAAATTACACGCACAATTATCAAAGAAAATGCTGATTATGTCATTCAAGTCAAAGACAACCAAAAAACCCTTCATGAAGACATCGATCTGTTCTTTCAAGACCCCGACAACGGCCCTTTAGACTCTTTTAAAACAATCGATGGCAACCATGGTCGAATTGAAACCCGACGTTACTTCACGACCGATAATATTGACTGGCTCCAGGGAAAACACCTTTGGGCTGGAATTAAAACCATCGCTATGGTCATCCGCCAGCGGGAGGTGGACGGTGAAATCTCCACGGAAAAGTCGTTCTTCATTTCCAGTCTTGAAAACAATGCTTCGACGATCGCAAATTCCATCCGAAAGCACTGGGGTATTGAAAATAGCCTGCACTGGTGTTTGGACGTTGCTTTCAATGAAGACCACTGCCGTGTACGTAAAAAGCACGCTCCACAAAATTTGGGGATTCTACGACACATGGCTGTCAACCTGCTAAAGCAGGAAAAAACTCTCAAAGGAGGCCTGCAAACCAAACGACTCAAAGCGGCATGGGATCACGATTATCTGCTCAAAATCTTGGCAGCATGATTTTTACTTGCGATTGCCCTGCGGCAATTCAGCAATTCTCGGTAAAGACTATTTTTCATCATGACGCGGTGAAGGTGCCTGTTGTGGATGGAAATAACAGAGATTATAGATCGGTGTCGGTTTCAAGGTCGTGCAAAAGGCATTGATCGGAGCGTAGTTAAGGCAACAATCTGCGCAGGTAAACACGTCTCCATAGCCTGGGATCAAGGAGATCCAGGAGGAAAAAGCAGAGAGGGGCATAAGCAGTCGGACGTTATGGCGGGATACCGCTTTCAGGATCCAAAATGAACTGCAACAGGCTCACCCATCGAGGAAAAAGTAATATTCGAATGGTACAACGCAATTGATTCCAAAACTCTTTGCGGGAGGTGAACTTTGTATATCTGACATTCTGGTAAAGCCGGTCGGTAAGCTCCAGGATCTGGTGCACATAAAAAGCCAGCAAGTTAAGGACAAAAAAAATATTGGAAAGATTTTGTTTGCCGTGACCGAAGTTGTGTTCAAGATGGTAGCCCTGATTTTTCAGAGTGTTAAACGTTTCATTTTCAATTTTCCATCTGGCACGGCCTGCTTTAACCAAAGTGACAATATTGTGTTCGTCTATTAAAATATCGGTCACCCAGCTATTGCGGTAAGTTATTTTGCCGTCGGTGACAATTTGATACTCAAAAAAATTGATATTGTCTGCGTCCTTGGAACCGTTGAGCGGCACCTCGTTGAGCCACCGGTAACAATGTTTCCGACCCTTGGCATCCGTGTACGCAAAATTGCCGCCAGCGCCTAACTGTATCAGTTCATTGGCCCATTCAAACAAAATTTTGTGGTCCTTGGGTTTGGCCACCAAAATAAAGGACATTCCAGCATCTTTAAGCTGATCAACAAATGGCTGCTTAGAGTATAACCCATCAGCGGTAATGATGATGTTCAATTTTGGGTGCGCCTTGCGAATTTTGTTGATTATCCGCTTACCGGCGTTGATTTCGCAGTCTTGTTTTTTTGTTCCGTCCGTGTTGCGTATAGGCTCCGGCGCCAACGGTAAAACTTGTCGTTTGTCCGGATGAACGATAACTGCTTGCAGAATTTGATGATGGAATCGAACCTTTTTGCCCGATTCTTTTTTCAGGCAGCTCGGACAATGGATTTTTTCCGAGGTAAAATACTCAGAACCGTCGACTGAGATAAGATACTTTCCACCAAGCAACTGATAGTCGGTTAGATATTTGCCTTTTTGCAAATGTGCCAGAAAATCTTGGAAAATCGTATTTAGTGGCTCAATTGGCAGCGGATCGATAATATCTCGAAGTTGTGTATCTTTGGGAATCGAACTAATATTAAAAATTGTTTGCAAGTTGTTGCGCTGGATAGAATCTTGCAACCGTTGCTGGAAGGACAAAATTGATGGATCTTGAAAAAACATCATGGCAAAGGCGCTCATCAAGCAATCGTACAGACGATGTTCGACCTTATGTTCTTGGCGATCATCTGGAATATGCTCAAAGCGTCGTGCGATCGTGTTTCTAAGACCACAAAAGCCCAAATGTTTTTTTGAATGCACCAGTCGCGCCTCGGAAGATGTATAACCTTTTGAAATACATACTATATTTTTAAGGCGATGTCTAGTGCTATTATTTAACGTTATTACAATATGTTATGTAAGCTATCCTTCCGGGGCTTTACGAAAAATGACTTTCAAACCTGGCTAAAGTTGTTGAAAACCAGTGGCAATTTTCTTCACCGGGAATTGCTG
>JABIAA010000043.1 GCA_018656485.1 bacterium
AAGTCGAAAAACTTTCGCCAGAAATTCTTGAGCTCATCAAAGAGCGAGATGAAGCCCGCAAAAATAAAGACTGGAAAAAGGCCGACGAAATCCGCGACAAGCTTGCTGAATGCGGCTACGCCGCGCAGGACAAAAAGCTTTAACCGGCAGGAAGAGAGCCCGAACTCCCCATGTATAAAACGTTCCAAATCGATAAACAAAACGACCTGCGGGAGTCAAATAAATTTTAAACGTTATTTGAGTTGGCTGTGGGGTCCCGATCCCTGCCTGCCCATTTCCGCCCAAAGTTGTCGGCGCTTAATGATTATGACACGCGAGATCAAAATCGAAACATCAATTGTCGCCCAGATGATTGCGGCAATCACACCACCCACAAGCCCTTGCTTTAAAGCTATGACCATGAAGTAGACCAATGGCAGAAACACGAAATAACCAAGCACCAGATTCTCAATAACTAGGAAGAATGTATCTTTTGCAGCATTGAGAATTCCGCGAAGAACAAGACACCCTAGGACAATCACTTCTTCAATCGTGGCAAGTCGAATTGCCCGAGCTGCCATCATCGCAACACTTTTGTCATGCGGACAAAAAAGTAGAGCTATATTTTCTGCGAAGAGAAGTTGAACGATAATCAACACCGAGAGCATTGAGATGGCAACGGCAAAAATTTTAAGTGCCGCACGTGTGACAAGGTGCCCACGAAGTTCACCAAGTAATTTTCCTGCAATCACGGACGTCGTCACCATGAAGGCGAGTGATGGAATATACGCCATAAGAAACACTTGGTGTGAAATTTCATATGCCGCAACGAATGAGGCCCCAAGCATTCCAAAAATTATCGTGAAAAGGAACATAGCAAACATTATAGAGCCATTGTATGCGCCGATGTTGGAAACCATCGCAAGATATTCGCGGATGGTTGCTCCGGCCTCTTTAACTCTTTCTTTAATCATTCCCCATCGAACATTGAACTGGGCAATTACTGCGAGACTTATAAGTGCACCAAAAGCGTGCGCGATAAAAGTTGCAAGCGCAACTCCCCGAACGCCCATCCTAGGAAGTCCAAATGTTCCTTTGGTGAATATATAGTCGAGGCATGCGTTTGTCAGATGCATGACCAGTGTGATGATCATTGGAATAATTGGGCGCTTCAATCCGCGGAACAATCCTTCCGACACAAAAGTTATGAGAACAAAGCCTCCCGAGAACAAAAGTATTGGGAGGTATTCGTAGCCCATCTGCCGAACTGCGGGATCTCCAAAAAAGCTATAGACAAGCCCGGTGAGGTGGTACCCAACAATAAGAAGAATAATTCCAACTATGACCGCAGCAGCAAGGCCCGATCGAACGAGAGTTTTTATTTTTCCGGGTTCTCCAGCGCCGAGATATCTCGCAGTCAAAGTCGCAGTTCCAAGTCGAAGTCCTTCAAAGAAGTTGCAGAACGTTGCCCACGTGACGCCGGCAATTGAAACCGCAGCAACAGACGATACGCCGAACTGCCCAACAAAGAACAGGTCGACCAAACTAATGACAAGAACTGCGGTCTGCGATATGACCGTCGGCCATGTAAGTTTGACTATGTGACGCAGCGAAAGCTCACGCTCCATTACTCAACTCCTCCCCCACGGGCTGACGCAACAAACAGAAGTGTGTAAATTATTTCCACGCATATTTCAAAATACATCATTGGTTATTTTTTTAACACAGAACACTTGCAAGCACACCTTGAATTTGGTCGTGCAAACGAACTCACCCCACGGTTGGGGTTACGAAAAACTGGCTGGAGAAGTTATTAAAATCAAAATGCCTCAGGACCTGATGGACTTCGTCGAAGGTTGCGGCTTTGAGAAAGATGTGTCGGATTTCAACCTTCTGAACTTTGTGAACGGCAGGTTTGACGGGACCAAAAACTGAAATCGCAATTTTCTGCTGCTCAGAAATTTCTTCAAGGAGGTCCGCGGCGACATCTGCGTCTTGTTCGACTTGTTGCGATTCATCACCACGGCACTCAATTTGCACAAAGCGACAGAACGGTGGGTACCACGCGTTCTTGCGAATCTCCAGTTCACGATTGCAAAACTTGACATAGTCGCGCTCGTCGAGCGACCGAAACAACGGATCGTCGACCATCGACTGTATAACAACAAGCCCTTTTTTTAGCGATCTTCCAGAACGCCCAGCGACTTGGATAAGTTTTTGCATTGCCACTTCGCGGGCATTGAAGATTGGCATATTCAAATTGAGATCTGCCCATATGACCCCGACAAGTGTAACGTTTGGAAAGTGATATCCCTTGGTTACGATCTGTGTCCCGACGAGGATATCGATTTCCCCGCGAGAAAATTTATCGATCGTTTCAACCCACTCTTTTTTCCTGGAAGCAGTATCAAAGTCAGCACGCTCTGCTCGTGCCTCTGGGTAGAGATCGCGAATAATCGTGATCAACTGCTGCGTCCCAATGCCTTTGAATTTAAAATCTTTTCCCGATGCGGAACACTTACAGCACTCGTTTGGAATGTCCCGCGAATAGTCGCAATAGTGGCATCGCAACTCGGAATTCTCTGTGGCTGTCCGGGTTCGGTGTGGCGTCAGGGTGACAGAGCAATGCGGGCAAACTACGGATTCGCCGCATGATTTGCATTGAACAAAAAAGCAGTGTCCTCTTCTATTGAGGAAAAGAATGATTTGCTGCTTCTTTTCAAGCCGATCTTTGATAAGTCGATCCAGTTCATTCGTTATCCAAAAGCTTCGTCTTTTTTCACGATGCCGCAACGGAACTCTTATCACTTCTGGGAAGTCGCCAATAAATCTTTCCGGAAGTTTTACACACTTGAGCGTTCCATTGTTCACCCCGTGCAGAGAGGCAATGGAAGGTGTCGCAGAACCAAGGACAATGGGGATTCCATATATCTTTGCTCGCATCAAAGCCATCTCTTTGCTGTTGACTCGCGGATGCTTTTTTTCTTGATAGCCTTGCTCGTGTTCTTCATCAATAATGATCAACCCGAGATTTGGAATCGGCAGAAAAATAGGAAGGTGCACACCAATAATAATCACTGGCTCTCCGCTTTGCGCGGCACCAAAAACAGCGGCCCGATCAGACTTTTTGGATGCTGAATGAAAACCAAACACAGGAATTTTATTTGCGAACGCCCGAGCAGCCAAACTTGTAAATTGCATAGCAAGTGAAACTTCGGGAAGCAAAAGAATTGTCGACTTTCCGCTCTTGGCAGTGATCTCTATGAGCCGGCGGTAGACTTCCGTTTTCCCTGACCCAGTAACGCCATGCAGCAGTGTTGGATAGAATTTGCTAGACTCGCAAGCTGGTGCAATTGCTTCAACAGCATCGAGCTGCGCTGGCGTAAGTTGGGGTCTTTTTTTTTCTACCTCAACACTCAACACCTCTAATTTGCTGGAGCCTTTATCCACAACATCAGCTGTAAGAAAATGCTGTATCCGTCGAAAGAAGTAGTGCTGTTCACGAAAATAAAATCGCGCAGCCTTTTCGGCAAATGACTTGAATCGCTCATCCGACGTCAGTGAAATAATATCAATAATGTCTCGTAACTTGAACGCCAACCCCTTAGGAAGGATCGACGAAACATCTGTTACAACCGCAGGAATTACCTCCGCCCGAAGTGGAACTCTCACGCACATACCCCGCGCAAGTCCAGCCGCGCAAGACTCTGGAACTCGATACCACAAAGGCTCGCGCCACCCCCTCAGGAGAAAAACCCGTACAAACACAAATCCACCTATTTAAAAGCATATTTTGATTTTTATCAAAGTCTGACTTACATAAAAAATTTTAGAAAGTTTTCCACGTCGTAGAATTAAAAGTTAACAAAAACAATAAGATCACACACGAAATATTTTTAAAAAAACCGCCGAAACAAAGGGACTTTGTTTTAAAAGACAGTTTGAACATGAACATAAAAAAATTACTTATTTGACAAACATTCTAAGCGTCTGCGTATACTTTATCGTAGAGGCCCGTCTCATCTGTTAGAAACGCCTGTTTTGCGATTCAGCAACAGTCTATGAGAACAT
The DNA here is from genome assembly GCA_018656485.1 of bacterium. Lineage (GTDB taxonomy): Bacteria > Babelota > Babeliae > Babelales > JABIAA01. The sequence goes on from JABIAA010000043.1 coordinate 4,051, forward strand.
TGTCGTCAACCCAAACCTGCAGGAGGGGGTTATGGCCGTAAAGAAAAAAAAGGCCGTGAAAAAGACAGCTAAGAAAACCGTGAAGAAGCCGGCTAAGAAAGTCGTAAAGAAGAAGGTAGTAAAGAAAAAAGTTGCCAAGAAAGTCACCAAGAAAAAGGTAGTCAAAAAGGCTGCTCCAAAGAAAGCTACCCCAAAGAAAAAAGTCGCCAAGAAGAAAGTAGCTAAGAAAGTCACCAAGAAAAAGGTAGTCAAGAAAAAAGCTGCTCCAAAGAAAGCTACCCCAAAGAAAAAGGTAGCTAAGAAAAAAGTCGCCAAGAAAGTCACCAAGAAGAAAGTAGCCAAGAAAGTCACCAAGAAGAAAGTCGTCAAGAAGAAAAAAGCTGCTCCAAAAAAGAAAAAAGTAGCTAAAAAGAAAGTCACCAAGAAAAAAGTCGTCAAGAAGAAAAAAGCTGCTCCAAAGAAAAAAAAGGTTACCAAGAAGCGCAAAAAAGTCGCCAAGAAAAAGGTAGCAAAAAAGAAAGCCCCAAGAAAAGGCGCTAAGACGCGCATGGGCGTTCGCAGAGTTGCCAAGAAAGCTAAAAAGCGCTAGGTCCAACTCTTGGTAAGCACAAGATTAGGCGGCGGGGAAATCTCCGCCGCCTTCTTTATTGTTCCCACACAATTTATACTTTCTATATTGTCCACCAACAAAACCATTGCTAGGAAGTTTGAATGCTTGCCTCTATCGCAGCCCTGGGCTTAGATCTTTTTTTCTGGATCACATGCGGAACATGGACAATTAGACTGATGCTCATTCGGCTTGTCATTGCGGGATCAACAACTCCAACGAATTATATTGGCATGATCATCGCAGCGGCTGGACTTGCAGTAGAAGGCTCTCTTCTCCACGGAAGATTCGCCCTATCAATCGCACACGTGCTGTTTTTCTACGCGGTCATTTCCCAGTACGAAAAAGTATTTCGCCGGTGCATCGTAATTCAAATTCCGGTATTTTTATCCGTTTTTTTTGCGATTGAACACGTGATGCTTCGACTCACGCCACTCCATTCGACGGTGGAGAAAATCCTTGTTAACCTAGTAATAATCGCATTTTTGGTTTGTGTACAGGGTAGTCGCGCCTACGATACGAGAGTGTCATAGGGGAGGAAAGTCTGGACTCCGAACAAGAAGGATGCCACACAAGGCGCAGCCGCGCACAAGTGTGGGGAGCCGAGAGGTTTACGGAAAGTGCCACAGAAACTAAACCGCCAAGATTTTATTATGTTGGTAAGGGTGAAAACGTGCGGTAAGAGCGCACGCGTTGTGTCAGTAATGCGCAGCGGGGCAAACCCCATCCGGAGCAAGGCAAAATAGGTTCTGAGAGTTCTTGTTCTCTTTGACGAACGGGTATGTCGCATAGATAAAT
>JABIAA010000044.1 GCA_018656485.1 bacterium
CGGGAGTTGACGCTATCCGACGCTGAAGCGATTGTGGTTGGGCACGGCAAGACACTTACGATCCAAGATGTGAGGCTCGATAAGCTGGGAGGAACAAGTAGTGCTTACCCGAATAATATCAGGTGCCTTGGATCCGACTCGAAAGTCATATTCCGGAACGTCGAGGCGGTCTTGGAGTCATCGTTTAGTTTCACGGTCGGTGCGATTGACGTGGAGCATGATTTTAGCATCGATGGGTTTGGCAAAACGTTTGCTTATTCGTCTGCGTCGAATCTCACGGTGAAGAGCCGGTCGATGCTTATGCTGGATCGCGGCGTGACGTTCAGTTATGACTCGAGTTCGGCGGCGAACGACAAGCTGGTTTTTGAAGATTCTTCTTCGACGTTAAAAATGTTTGGCAGTACGCTTTACTCTACGCACACGGGGGTTTCGTTAAGCACTGGACGCCTTGAGGTGAATGACCTCTGTATTTTTGAAAGCGAAGCAGACAACTCAGCAGAGGCAATGATTATAAATACAGACTTGGATGTTCGGGTGCGCGCCGGTGCCGCTTTGGACATGCGGGGGATGATCGTCTACGAATAAACAGTTCGGCCTTGAGTTTAAGGCCATATCATAGTATTTTTATCGTATCTTTGGGGAGGGAAATTTGCATTGTTTTAGATGCCTGGAGGATAGCAAATGTCGAACGACAAAAATCACAAGGGTGGCACTTCGGGTTCGGTGGTTCCACTTTCAATTGAGCGCGAATTAAAAACGTCTTTCTTAGACTATGCTATGTCGGTTATCGTTAGCCGTGCGCTTCCAGATGTGCGCGATGGACTCAAGCCAGTTCATCGTAGAATTTTGTACGCGATGCATACCTTGAATTTCTACTACGAGAGGCCTCACAGAAAGTCCGCGAAGGTCGTTGGTGAGGTTATCAGTAACTATCATCCGCATGGAGATTCTCCAATTTATCAGGCGATGGTTGTGCTTGCCCAAGATTTCTCCAAGAGGTATGTGCTACTCGACGGTCAGGGTAACTGGGGATCGATTGACGGTGACAACGCTGCGTCGATGCGATACACAGAAGTGCGCATGGCGAAGATTGCTCGGGACATCTTAGCGGACATCGAAAAAGAGACGGTACGATTTACTCCTAACTTTGACGAGTCGTGTACAGAGCCAACGCTATTGCCGAGTCGCATTCCAAACTTGCTGATCAATGGGTCGAATGGTATTGCTGTTGGAATGGCGACGTCGATTTTACCACACAACCTAAAAGAAATTATTGATGCTTGCATCGCACTTTTGAAGGATCCGAAAACAGACGACGACACTTTGTTTGCGCTAGTTCCGGCTCCAGACTTTCCGACAGGCGGAATTATCTGTGGTCGCTCTGGAGTTGTCCGGGCGTACAAGACCGGGCGTGGAAGTGTTGTGGTTCGTGGGGTTGTCCATATTGAAGACCAAAAAGGTAAGAACGCGATCATCATCACGGAGATTCCCTTCCAGGTCAACAAGGCGGATTTGATTTCCAAGATTGCAGACCTTGCGAAGAATAAAATTGTTGAGGGGATCACAAATATTCGCGACGAGTCAGATCGGCGCGGGATCAGGGTTGTGATTGACGTTCGCAAAAATGACGAGCCGCAGGTCATCTTAAATCAGCTGTATCGACACACGTCGCTTCAGACGTCACTCTCGATGAACTTGCTTGCTCTGCTTGACAACCGTCCGGTCATTTTTACGCTTCGTGAGATGATCGAGCAATTTTTGATTCATCGTAGGACGGTTGTAACGAACCGAACAAAATTTGATCTCAAGAAGAGTCGGCTTCGTGAGCTTGTGCTGATGGGGCTTTCTGTTGCGCTTGATCACATCGACGAAGTGATCAGCCTGATCAAGAAGTCAGCGAATGCTCAGGAGGCTGCGCAGGCTTTGCAAGAAAAGTTTGAGCTTGTCGATGCGCAGATCAAGGCGATTCTTGAGATGCGGCTTCAGAAGCTTACTGGGTTGGAGCGAGAGAAGATTGCTGCAGAGATCAAGGAGTTGCAGGCGTTGATCAAGGAGCTCCAGACGATTCTCGATGATGAGAATGTCCTCAAGAGCGAGATCATCAAAGAGCTTGAGCAAATTAAAAAATCTTATGGCGATGTGCGACGCACTCGTATCGAGGGTGCTGTTGACAACATTGAGGATATTGATCTTGTGCCGGATGATGACGTTGTTGTCACATTGACTCGCAAGGGATACGTCAAGCGTGTTCCGCTCGACACTTACGTTGTGCAGCATCGTGGTGGAAAGGGCAAACGAGCAATCGCCGACTTGTCTTCTGCTGATGACATTGTGCATGACATCTTCATTGCAAAAAATCACGACGACCTACTTTTCTTCACGAACCAGGGACGAGTATTCAGCATTTCTGTGTACAAGGTTCCTGAGGCGTCACGGACTGCCAAGGGCCGTGCGGTTGTAAACTTGCTTCCGCTTGGGAAAGATGAAGTGGTTGTTAAGCTTTTGTGTACGAGAGATCTCGAACTCGGGTATCTCGTGATGGTCACGAAAAAGGGCGTCATCAAAAAGACAGATGCGTCTTCGTTCTCGAAGGTCCGAAGCACGGGAATTCGTGCGCTGGTTCTCAACGAGGGTGATGAGCTTGCATTTTGTGCGCTCAGTAGTGGCGAGGACACAATTGTTCTGTCGTCTGATGATGGACAGGGAATTCGATTCAAAGAAAAAGAAGTCAGGCCGATGGGGCGCTACGCAGCTGGTGTTCGTGGAATCAAGCTCCGAGACGATGCGTTTGTTGTTGGTCTTGAGGTTCTTACTGATGATCGTGACTTGCTCTTTGCAACTTCCCGTGGATACGGAAAGCGTGTTCGGATTGCAGACTTTAGGGTTGCTCACCGTGGTGGCCTAGGGGTTCGAACAATTCCGGTTGATCGCAGGAACGGAGACGTCATTGGGCTCACGAGAGTTTCAAATGATTCCAGTGTGCTGCTGATTGACTCCGTAGGAAAAATCATACGCTTGGCACCACACGAAGTTCGCACGATGAGACGTGGAGCAAAGGGTGTGCGCTTGATTCGTCTTGATAGTACGCAGCGATTGATTTCTGTTGCGTCATGCGAAGAAGAAAGCAACGAGGTTCATCGCGCTGGAACTGCACCGTCTGAGGTTGAGGATCCAACGGTTCCAAAGCCAGAAGGTGAGATCGTAGAGGCAACTGAGGCTACAAAGGTTCCTGCGGAAGCAGTGGAAGTCCTAGAGCCAGAACTTGTTCCTGAGGTAGAAGAAGCTAGAAGCGAAAAAGAAGCCAAAAGCGAAAAAGAAGCAGCCGGAAGCGAAAAAGAAGCCGAAGAGGTGGAAACTCCAAAGGAAGAAGCGAAGTCAACGAAGAAGGCTGAAGCTGAAAAAATTTCGGAGAAATCTGAGGTAGAAACTCCAAAAGAAAAACCGAAGGCTGCGAAAGAAAAGCCAGAAGCGAAAAAGCCAGAAGCGAAAAAGGCGAAGGCTGAGTCAAAGGTCGCTCAAAAAAACATCTTGGATTCTACGCCGGAAGATAAAGTTGGGAAGCCTAAAAAAACAGCTTCAAAAAAATAAAAAGTTAGGCAAACTACAATACAAGACACCCGTAAAAAAGGTGTCTTGTGTTGTTGCCGGCATTAGTTTTTTGTAGGGGTTTGTCTTGAAAATTTGCTCCAGTGTTTTGTGGCACCTTTCGCTTACAGATGGTGTTGGTCCTGCGACTGCCATAAGGCTACTGAAAAGTGTTTGCGGTTTGCTTCTTGCAGATCTTGCAGAGGCATCGCAATTCAAGCTTGATTTAATCAGTAAAATTTTTAGTTTTAGTGCGCATGATTTTGTTATGCGATGTGGGCTTTCGCAGCGTGCTGCAGAGGCGTGTGTTCGCGGGTTGGCGGATGCCAGCTTGTTGCACAGTGAGGGTGAGCTTGCGCTTCGTCATGGCGTGCACGTTGTTACCCTTGCAGATGCTGAGTATCCACAACTTCTTCGCAACATCCATCGTCCACCAATTGTTTTGTACATCAAGGGTGCAAAGTTAAAAGAGACTCCGTCGATTGCTGTTGTTGGTACGCGGCGGGCAAATCACTATGCACGTAGAGCGCTTGAGCTTGTTGTGCCAGAGCTTGCGGCTTCTGGTTGGAGTGTTGTAAGTGGTGGTGCGGTTGGCGTTGATACTGTGGCGCATGAGTTGGCTATCGAGTGTCGTGGTCATACGGCGGTTGTGCTTGGCTCTGGTTTGCTTCGACCATATCCTTCAACTAACAAAAAACTTTTTGAGTCGGTCGTTGCGAGAGGTGGCTCGGTTGTTTCACCATTCCCGCTCGAGGCGCGGCCGGAGAAGGGGAATTTTCCTGCGCGCAATCGTGTTGTTGCTGGGCTTGCGAAGTCGTGTTTAGTTGTGCAGGCTCCGGGAAGGAGTGGCGCACTTATCACGGCGTCCTACGCGCTTGCAGAGAACCGCGATGTTTATGCTGTTCCTGGTGCCGTCGACGATGTTCTTAGTCAGGGTTGTCACGATCTCATTCGACAG
>JABIAA010000045.1 GCA_018656485.1 bacterium
CAGCGACGAAGACGCACGATCTAAAATGGAAACATGGTTTAACGAAAGTAAGTACTCGGTCAGCGAACCGAAGTACGAAAAAATGTGGAATCTGATACAAAGCGTTGAGGTTTCTGAAGAGTCTCCCGCAGCGGAAATTCCTGTTGTCGTTAAACTTACCGATTTTGATTTTACGTCGATTGAGAATGGAACCGAAGTTGCATTTGCAGTGAAGCATGGTCCTGAAACAAAATATTTGGTAGCGAAGGATGGGGTCCCAACATTTGTTAACTCGTTGAGCAAAGTTTTTGCTGAAGGAGTTAAACACATTAAGTTTTCATATCAGGATGACATTCTTTGGCTAAGTGATGGTGGAAATTATTTACAAGATGTGGCCGGAGCGTTTGCATTTTCTAGCAGCGGAGAATATGTCCCACTCGGGATACTGAGTGCTGACGACAAGGTTGTGCTCAAGAAAGATGAAGCATTCATGGCGATAACACGCAACCTCATTGGCTTTGTTCTAACGGCTGAAGCTGCTTCAAAGTTTGATCTGAAAAAAATAGCCGAACTTAGAACGACATTTGAAGGCCAAAAAAGTGGACTGTTTCTTGAGGCGGCTGAAGAGATACTTGCCCAAGTCGATAAGAAACTTACAAGTTACTTGCCGCCTGGAGTTGCTAGAGACGTTGAATCCATTGCTGGTCTGTATGTCAGCGCCATGGAAAGAGCGAAGGGGAGCGAAGAAGCTGAGAACAAAGTTATTTCGCATCTCTCCACTTCTGTTACATCGATGAAAGAAAAATTATGGTGGGTCGATGACACGCACAATTTTCCTTTTGCCAAAGCAATAAAAAGTTTCATTGATAGAAAAATTGAGGACATAAGACTTACCGCGGTCAAAACACTCGTTAACTACGTTTCTTTCGCAGAATTACTTGAACCGCAATCTACGTCAGGAGTACCACCGGAGCCAACACTTGGAACCTTTACCCTTACATTACTTGCGCCGGAAACAGGTGCGTCGGGAACAGATGTTGTGTTCTCGGTGGAGCATGGGCCGGAAATAAAATACTTGGTGTCCAAAGATGGAATTCCAAAATTTGTTAATTCGACAAGTAAAATTTTTGCAGATGGAGTTGAATCTATTAACTTCATCTATCGTGGAAACGACGTTTGGCTTTCCAGCGGTGAGTATTATTTAAGGGATGTTTCCGGAGATCTGAAATTTGCCAGCAGCGGAGATTATGTGACGATGACCGCGCATAGCTTCGGGGAAAGAATTGTGCTGAAGCGTGGTGAGGAGTTTTTGACGCTGCAAGGTGACGGGATTAATTTTGCACCTGCGCTTGAAGATCTTTCCAAATTCAAATACGAAAAATTAGAAGATTTGCGTACATCTTTTAAAAGCCAGCAGAGTGGTCAGTTTGCTGCGGTAGTGGCAGCAATCTTGTCTCAAGTGGACGGAAGGTTGCAGAAAAGTCTACCGCCAGGAGCGGCAAGAGATCTTGCTGCAATTATGGATTTGTACACAAGTGCAATGGAAAAGGCGCGAGGTAACGCTGCAGCAGAAACAAGTGCGATCACACATCTTCATGATGCAATTAAAAAGATGCAAGGCGAGGCGTGGTGGAACGATGATGTGCACAACGCTGTCGTTGTTGCGGCCATAAAAAAGTTTATCGATTCTGGAATAGCGGATTCAAAATTTTCTGCTGTTAAAAATTTGGTCGGTTACGATACGCTTGCTGCATTGTTGGCAATTCCTGCAACAAATTCGATTGTGATTTTAAAGATATCCGACGGGAAGTTTTTCGTATCAAGCGATGTCGATGAATTGGTTTCAAGCGCGACAAGTAAATTTAATCCCGAGGCTCACATAAAAATTACCAAAGCTGGAGATACGATTGGGTTGTCGAGGGGAGATCTTGGACTGACGATTGAAGCAGGAAAGTTTGTGTTCAAGGTTGGTGCTCCAACAATGTTTAAAGTTGAGGCGCTAAGCGATGGAAAGTTTAAACTCAAACAAGACGAAAAATATATTCTAGTTGGGAACGCTACGGCTTTGGGTGCTGTTGGAACCGAATTTGAATTTGTCGCAACGACTGAACAAGATCGCATGCTTGATGCAGTTGAAGGGCTAGAAGCCCTGCAAAATATTGCGGGTTTGAAGTCGGCGCTTGCATTGTACGAGGCGTTATTTTTGAAGGCTCCTAAGGATCAGTCCGTTTGGATTTTTGGTGAGCTTGAAAAGTTTGCAAAGAAACACAAAGACAGTGAATATTTTCCGCAAGATCGGTTGAAGGGGCTTATCGCCAAAGTTACATTGCTTTTAACTGGTCCCCAAACAACAACACTGGAGGGATACGCTGGGATTGTGAAACCAGTAGAAGCAACTCCGGAGCAGGCTGCGTACAAAACGAAAGTTGATGAGTTCGAGGCACTGACCGTTCCTGGAGAAGGGCTCGGACAACGAGAACTTGCAGCAGATGTATCGACCTTTATCAATGCACTTGAGTGGTTTACCCTAGATGCAAATAAATTGACCGGATTGCCTGGCGACGTTGCGCGACTCAATGCAATTATTAATGCGACGCACTCTGATGTGATCAATGCCGCTTCTGACGAATCTGGTGACGTGTTGAACCAGTACATAGAGTTTAAGGGAAAAGTCCCAGCAGCTGATTTAGTTGTTGATACAGAGGTGACTGTCAATGCAACTGCACGGCAGGTACAACCTGTTCCCCAGGAAGACCAAGGGTTTGGGGCGCCTCCTGGTGGTGGCGGCGGAGGGCTTGACTCATTTGCAAATGCGTTTGGCTAAGTAAAACGCATTTGAATAAACCGCTAACTAATTTTTGACAAGAGGGTGTCCAGGTCGTGGATGCCCTCTTCGATTTGGATCTCGTAAGCTTTTTTGAGAGCTTTGCCCATTGCGGGGCCGGGTTTCATGAATTTTAAAAGATGCTGTCCCGTGACTACCGGTGGCTCTGGTGCTTCAACAACGTTTGCGCGCTCTGCATTTTTCAGGAACTCTTTTAATTTTTCTGTCCACAGGCGACATGTTGCATCCCAATCTTTTGGGATTTGACCATCACGAGGCATGCGTCCACTTGTGTCGCAAAGTCCAACCAAGCCTAGCTGGCGCATCGATAGGTGTGGATGAATTCGTGCGGCAAGTCGTTTGTATGCCTTCGCTCCGGAATTTTGAAACACCAGCGCCCATGGCATCATGTGGTTTCGAACTGCACATACAACTTTCTTGACGAGCTTCTCTCCAAAGTCGAATCGGTTCAGCAAATCTTTTGTGACCGGCACGCCTTCTTTTTCGTGACCGTGCGTGTGTAGCCCCTCGTCAACCGTTGAAAATTTTCCAACGTCGTGGCACAAAGAACTCAGCGTTAACCAAAGTTTTTCCTGTGAGCTCCTAACATCGGTAATGCCGTTTCCGATTTTAAGTGACCCAGCAACATCCAAAACCTGCATTGTGTGCTCAAACGCATCCCCCTCAGGATGGCATTTGGGATTTTGTTCTACTGACTCAAGCTGTGCGACTTCCGGAAAAAATTCATCAAGTCGCCCAATTTTTTTCAGCCACCGAAACCCAAGCGAAGGGTGCTTTGACAGAGTAAAAAGTTTTACGAGTTCTTCAGTTATCCGCTCCGACGCAAGTGATGCAAGCTCCATTGTTTTACACAAAGCATCAAGTCCATCACACGGAGCCATCTCGAACCGGGCCGCGAATTGCATGACACGGAAAAACCTCAGCGGGTCTTCCAGAAACTTTTTATCGTCGACTGCACGTAACTTGCGTTTTTTTATGTCCGCAAGTCCATCCCACGGATCCTCGATAATTTTTTCAATGCTAGTTGCGCCGTCAAGTTTTCCAAGGTCAATCGCCATCGCGTTCATTGTAAGATCGCGCCTCTGCATCGCATCTTTTAGCGACATGTCTGGAACAAATTCGACTTCTGGTTTTCGGCCGCTGCTGTCTCGACGCGGGATCGACCAGTCGATATTTACCGTCTTAAAATTTGTTTTGATAACCCCAAACTGTTTTCCAACGTGCAGTGGTTTAGCAAATTTTTTAAGAACCCCATCAAGCTTTTCCAAGCTCAACCCATGCACCTCAATGTCGATGTCCTTAACGCCGATTCCAAGGATTAGATCCCGCACGGCTCCACCAACGAGATACGCGGTTCCGCCGGCGTCAGCAATCGCTTCGACAACATCGGAAAAAACTGGGAACATCTGCGTAAGAAAATTTTTAAAAGCGTTCATATCGATTTGAATTTTTGTCACGGTTTATCTACACTTACCCTATCGCAATTCATCGAGTTGCGCGAGGAATGGGGCTATAGCTCAGTTGGTAGAGCGCATGAATGGCATTCATGAGGTCACCGGTTCGATCCCGGTTAGCTCCACCAGTCTTCGCCCTTTGGGCTACGACTGGCGCGCCAGGAAGGCTCAGCCTTCACCCGCGGTCCAGGCGTTTACATTTGCAGAATCAACTTTCTCTCGTAAGATAATTTTCCAAGGGGTGCACTCATAGTCCGCCGAAGCACCAACAAGATTTCTAAAGAATCTAACAAAGTTGGTTGCGCGTGCCCGACGTAGCCTTGGCGTAGGCGGGAAGGCTGGATCCCTCCTCACGTTATTCGGAGGATTTGATTAGAAGTTCCGTGAAAGATTCCCCTTCGTAGTTGATTGTGCTATAGAAATGTAGTCTAGAAAGTGTGATGTGTCTGGGTTGCGGAGTGCAGGTTCCTACCTGCGCGGTCAAGCTGCAAGCTTGTGGGAGAAGTTATGAATCTTAAGAAGTTGTTGGTCGCGGCGTTGTTCGTGATTTATTCGTTTCCGATGATGCGGTCGATGGGGATTCTTCTTGGACTTCACGTATCGATTTTGTCATTGAGTTTCTTTGTGTTGTGCATTCCGTTGCTGTCGTTTTTGTACACGTTCTTTTCGTTTGGTTCTCTGGGGCGACGAGAGCTTGGGTTTGGCCCCGTGCTTTTGTGGGTGATGTTGTTGATCATCAACTTATCCACCTTTGCTTTTTGGCCGGATTTGTTCAAGCATTCGTTTCCGTCGATGTTCATTTTTCGACTTTTGATGAGCGGTTTTTCTGGAACAATTCCTATGATCATCTCTGGTATTTCTGTTTGCTACCACTGGCTTGGTGTCAGGATTGTGCGGCCAGGAATGTTGAGGATGTGGATCCACATTGTTGGCACTGCTTTGGCTTCTGGTGCGTTGTATTTGTTCTTGAATAGCTCGTACTACGCGCGCTTTGTGTTGACGCTCAACTTTGGGGGGATAAATTACTAGTGCGCCCTCATGGGATGCAAAAATACTAGTGCGCGAAAGCGTGCTAAATTACTAGTGCGCGAAGGCGTGGCTAAATTACTAGCATGCTCAGAGTGGCGTGCTAAACTATTAGTATGCCCATAAAAGTTTTTTGATTTCGAAGGCCGTGACATCGACGTGAGATTTTTTAAATGAAACTTGCCCTTCATGATATAAAGCGGCTTGAGACTGCTGTTCGTCAATGCCCAGACGGAATTTCTTTTGCGCAAGGAGCGTTGCGCGCTGGTGGTGTTCCTCAAGAAATAAAGGACGCCATAAAGAAAATTTTAGATACCGACAAAGCGGATCACTACGGCGATGTGCGAGGGCTTAAAGAACTTCGTGTTGCGCTTTCTGATTTTATAAATTCGCAATGTGGCGTTATTGTTCCAGAAAGCAGCGTTCTTGTAACGCACGGAACTACCGGTGCAATCGCGAATATTTTGCATCAGTTGATAGAGCCTGGTGAAGAAGTTTTGTTGCCAGAGCCGACGTATCCCGCGTACTGGAATATGGTTCTCATGGCACGCGGCGTTCCTGTGCACACGCAAGTTTTTGAAAAAGAAAATTGCGGTTGGAAGTTCAGTGTCGATCGGCTGAAAGAATCGATCACGGAAAAAACAAAAGCGATTGCACTGACGAACCCGTCAAATCCACTTGGCTATTGTTTTTCGCACGACGAACTTTGTGAAGTTACTGAACTTGCGGAGCAAAGAAATTTATATGTGATCGTTGACGAAGTTTATGCGGACCATGTTTTTGAAGGTGAATTTAATTCTGCGGTAAAGTTTGCGTTAAAATCGCGGCACGTAATCAAGACAGGTTCTTTCTCAAAAAACTTTGCGATGAGTGGCTGGAGAGTTGGGTACTTGATTGCGGATCCGTTGTTGGTCCGGGATCTTTGGGCGGTTCAAGATGCACAGGTTTGTGCGCCAAGTTTGATTGCGCAGTTCGCCGCGTTACATGCGATTACCCACCCAGAGTTGCTTGTTGAAATGATCGAGAAGGTTAAAAAAAGTCGCGAC
>JABIAA010000046.1 GCA_018656485.1 bacterium
AGACCGATGCCGTGCTGTTCGAGAAGTGATACAAAAAAATCTCGGTCTGCGCCGCGGACGACGGCCTGCTCATGAGATTCAGAAATCGCGACTGGATATCCATGTCCCTTGAGCGCTTGATCAAGTGTCATGCCGAGAACCTCTTTGCACATCGTGCTTTTGAAAAGCCACATCGGAATCTCTAGGCGAACGATTTCTGCACCGACGTTCACATAACAAAACGCAACTCGTAGCGGTTCCGGATATCCTGGTTTTCCGACGATGATCGGCGCCCTGCTTTCGAACCACGCAGTGCGGTGGAAACATGGAAGCGAACTCGTCAACACGTCAACATCAAAAACGTAATCGAAGTTGTACAACCGCCACGCCTCACTTGAAAGTTCTTCCGCACCGATTTCATCGGGCATCATCTCACTTTCAACAAGCGATTCTAAAAGTCGAACAATGTCCCTGCTTCGCGAGGAACTGATGTAGGCAACATGCGGGATTCCATGATCACAAAATTTGCTGAGCGCCTCCATGTACTTTCCAAGAAAATATTTCGCAACCATCGGCGGCTTTTCCGCAAGAAATCCGAAGATCAAAGTCCCGTCGAGAAAGCAGACCCCGCGACAGTAGCGCAACTCACGCTTAGATTTTTCGAATGCCTGCTCCAACTCGCGCTGCTCGCGCAAAAAATCGACAAACTCGTGGGACAGGTGCCGCCCCCCGGGAATCCCGCTGCAGTCCTCAGGAACAATCACTTTTGGCTCTGAAAATAAAGTAGCGCTTGAAGTTCCACCATACTTTAAAATGATTCCACCGATGTTTATGAGAACGCACGGAACCGAGTCAGCGGTTTGATCGGCATAGACTTGTGAGCCATCAACACCCACGGCAGTGTACCCATCGAAAATGGGGTCAATTTTTCGTGTGACAGAAATCTCCTCGAGCGGGCGACTGTGGGCGCCATCTTCTAGAACCGCATCGAGCATCAACGGATTTTTGAGCACTCGCTGCCAAAGTAACCTGGCAACCTCCATGCCATATCGCCGGGGCCGGGGAAAAACTCTCGTTGCGGCCTCGGCCACCGTCTGCGCAAGCCTGGCCCTACCAACCATGCGCTAGAAAAGATAACTTCTTCTGTTGTAACACTGTTAAGCTAGCGGGGTCCCGTCCGCGATTTCAACCGGCGGTTCGCCGTATTACACAAAATAAAACTGAACGCAGAGAGGTTAACTATAAATTAGTTCGGGCATCTACGCGTAAAACAGTTATAAGCGGTTTTTTTATTTAATCCTACAAAAAACGGATAGTCACGGTTTCGGCCGACTTTACAACAGGTTTTTCTACTTGTATCATAGGCCCAACAATAGACAAAACGAGTGGAAAACAAAATGAGAAAATATTTATTCGCCACACTCATCGCAATGCTTTGCGCCACACAGATCACATGCAACCCCGACGAATTCGCTGCATATGACCTCCCCGATATTCCGGCGGCAGGAACTTTCACTTTGCGCGCGCTAGAAATAGATTTTTTTGGATCTCATCTCCAAGCTGAATGGAGTATTTTCCAACTAACCCCTTTACGTGCAGAATGGATTGCCTACCAACAAAATCCCCATGTCGAAAAATTTATCTCAATACAAGGCAACAACTTTTTAATGCTCATCGGTGCCCTTACCTCTGAAATAAATCCTTATTTTGAAAACAATAAAGAAAAAATGGCTGCAGAGTTTACCGACGGTCATGTCGTGGTTATTCTCCCCGCAAAAGATTTCTTTAATCAGGAACAAAGAAAAACATTCGAAGAAAAGGCATCCAGGTTTAAAGAGATAATTCACCAAATAAAATCAATTGATGTCATTCCGAGGTGTTTTGGAAAGATTGGTCAAAGTGATAACGGAGAAGAAATGTGGGGACAGACTCCCGTTTAATCAAACTGCGACGATTCGTTTCTTAAAGGCTTTCTGGGACATCGATGAATTTACGCCAAGACCGATGCCGTGCTGTTCGAGAAGTGATACAAAAAAATCTCGGTCTGCGCCGCGGACGACGGCCTGCTCATGAGATTCAGAAATCGCGACTGGATATCCATGTCCCTTGAGCGCTTGGTCAAGTGTCATGCCAAGAACCTCGTTGCACGTCGTGCTTTTGAAAAGCCACATCGGAATCTCGAGGCGAACAATTTCTGCACCAACATTCGCGTAGCAAAATGCAACTCGAAGCGCCTCTGGATATCCTGGTTTTCCGACAATGATCGGCGCCCTGCTTTCGAACCACGCAGTGCGGTGGAAGTGCGGCAACGAATTTGATAAAACGTCGACATCAAAAACATAGTCGAAGTTGTACAGCCGCCACGCCTCACTTGAAAGTTCTTCCGCACCGATTTCATCGGGCATCATCTCACTTTCGACAAGCGATTCTAAAAGCCGAACAATGTCGCGGCTTCGCGAGGAACTGATGTATGCAACGTGCGGGATTCCGTGGTCACAAAATTTGCTGAGCGCCTCCATGTACTTTCCAAGAAAATATTTCGCAACCATCGGCGGCTTTTCCGCGAGAAATCCAAAGATCAAAGTCCCGTCGAGAAAGCAGACCCCGCGACAGTCGCGCAGCTCACGCTTAGATTTTTCGAATGCATGCTCCAGCTCGCGCTGCTCGCGCAAAAAATCGACAAACTCGTGGGACAGATGTCGTCCCCCGGGAACCCCATGGCAGTCCTCAGGCACAATGACTTTTGGCTCAGAAAATAAAGTAGCGCTTGAGGTTTCACCATACTTTAAAACGATTCCACCGATGTTTATGAGAACGCACGGAACCGAGTCAGCGGTCTGGTCGGCATAGACTTGTGAGCCGTCAACTCCCACGGCGGTGTACCCATCGGAAATGGGCTCAATTTTTCGCGTGGCAGAAATTTCCTCGAGCGGGCGACTGTGGGCGCCATCTTCTAGAACCGCATCGAGCATCAACGGATTTTTGAGCACTCGCTGCCAAAGTAACCTGGCAACCTCCATGCCATATCGCCGGGTCCGTGGAAAAACTCTCGTTGCGGCCTCGGCCACCGTCTGCGCAAGCTTTGCCCGATCAAGCATGGGCTAGAACTCGTAACTCACACGTGCATATGCACCATAGGAAATGGATTGTCCTAAGCCCGCGTCTTCGTCAACATTGACGATCGACATGACGCCACTTCCAGAGTCCTCTATCTTCTTTCCCCAATAACCTGTGTTGGCATTCGGCTGGCCGGACAAATCTCTGTAAAGTTGGCCCGGGAAAAACACTCCGGCGCACGACGTGAAGGAAACCCTTTTATTTACCTCGCAATCAAAAATTGCGCTGAATTCATAG
This sequence comes from bacterium, assembly GCA_018656485.1. Lineage (GTDB taxonomy): Bacteria > Babelota > Babeliae > Babelales > JABIAA01. Next base: position 3,334 of record JABIAA010000046.1, read on the forward strand.
CCAAGGTGCTGGCCCGCTTCTTGGGTTTTGTCGTACCACCCGCTCCATGTCCTGCGACCGGAAGTTGTTCCATCTGCTGCAAGGGTTGATACAATTGAAGATGGTTGCGTCTTTGTCGTGTCCCACTTGTAATGTTGTGATGCTTCCCAATGCGAAAATGCATTGACCGAAACGCTCCCCTTGTGCTCATCTTTCCACGGGTACCACGTTGCTCCAATTCCCAATAAAATTAAGTTCGTTACCGTGTCTGCATCGTTGTATGTTTCGAGGTCGTTGATGCTGAATCCCGCAGGACGAGGAACAACTCCCGCGTTCATGAAAACAAGAGGCTTTGTCCACATCCCAAGGTAGTCATAATCGCGAAGCGGAAGGAAACCGGTGTAGCGCTTATTGCGATCTACCGATG
>JABIAA010000047.1 GCA_018656485.1 bacterium
AACTCAAACACAAAATTTTCCAGCTGATCGCGCGACTCAAACCCAATGGTAACTTTATTTTCAGGAGGCGAACCCGCATCCGTAGGCCAACAGCCAACAACACAGCTTTGTGGCGGACCGCCTCCTTCGAAAATCTCTCTGTACTCGATACACTTAACTCGTTTTTTGAACTCTGGATTTTTTCTAAATTTGTCACTCAACCAGATTCTATCCTGCGGATGGTTGAGTATTACAACTCCTGCTTTATCCGGCTGTGGCACAGGCGGACTATCAAGAAAAACACTATTATCAAATGCATTGGAAAAACCAGGATAATCCCGAAATTCCCTAGGAATGTAATTGATAAAGTTATACGCCACATCAAACCTATCATGATCTGTAAGATACTTTCGGCAATTCCTTCGCTCACAAATATTTGTAAGTTTTCCAATTTCTCCTGGCAGCGATGTCAACTGGTTATTCTCGAGATCCAGCCATGTAAGACTTGTCAGCTTTCCAATTTCTTTTGGAAGCTGTTCAATTTTTTTATCATCCGGGACTTCTTTACCATCGCAGTCGAGCTTTTTTATTTCTTTTGCTTGAATGCAATGGCGTTTTTCGTCATCCGATGCACCTGGCAGTCCTCCCCGCTCTATCTTTGCAAAAAATGCATCTAGTTGTTCTTGCCCCAGGATTCTTACACTTAAGCTGCCACAACAATTTAAATAAATAACCGGTGCCTCAACCAGAGCATGCACATTGCTCATGAAAAAAGTCGTAAGCAAAAGTAGCGGATAGTAATTTTTTCACGGAGATGAGACCTTTGTTTTTTTATTTGACTGTGCGATGCAATCTTTTGCCGCAGGACACTACATTTTTATGGTTTATTCTCGTGCAGAAATCAGCTTATGATACAATTGCTCCGTCTCGGCTTCACCATCACAGACATATCTGGAATTCCACTGTCTATTATTTTCTGATCATCGTCAAAAATTGGCTCCATTCCTAAGCGATTTGCAACTCCAGAATCCAGCGAAATGAATTCGAGAAACTTTAGGTGGGTAAGATCCGGAATTGGGAAACAGTCGTCGAGTGGATTCACATCAAGTATCACTGCGCGCAATTCAGAAAGTTCTTTAAACGACTGTGGAAGACTGTGAATTATATTGTTCCCAAGCTGCAGAAAAGTTAATTCCTTTAGCTCAGAAATTATTGTAGGAACTTCTTCAATCTCGTTGTTTTCGAGAAAAAGCCGCTGCAAATTTTTACACGCAAAAACAAATTTAGGGATTTCAGTCAACCCTAAGTTCGCAAGATGAAGAACCTGAATTCTTTCGAGTTCTTCTTCTCCCCATTTAAAGTGTTCCAACTCAAACACAAAATTTTCCAGCTGATCGCGCGACTCAAACTCAATGGGAACTTTATTTTCATGAGGCGAACCCGCATCCGTAGGCCAACAGCCAGTAACACAACCTTGTGGGGGCTCGCTTCCTTCGAGAAGTTCTGTGTATTTAATTTTGTTAACTCGTTTTTTGAACTCTGGATTTCTTCTACATTCATCACGCAACCAGACTCGTTCACGCGAATGAGAAAGCATAACTAATCCACAATCTGACTGTGGCACCGGTGGACTATCCAGAAAAACATCATCATCTAGCTTCCAAAAAAATCGCATTTTTTTAAGTTCCAATGGAACAGACTTAATTGTATTCCTACTAAAAAACAAACTACGAAGATCTGTAAGCCTTCCAATTTCTACAGGTATCGATTCAAGCTTATTATTCTCAAGATCCAACCACATTAGACTTCCAAGATTTCCAATTTCTCCTGGTATAAATTCCAGCCAATTGTCCTGAAGATATAAACCCTGAAGATTTATTAGTTTTCCAATTTTTCCTGGGATCTCTGCAAGCTGGTTGTTTGAGAGGTCCAGAGTCCTAAGGGTTGTAAGATTCCCAATTTCTCTTGTCAACTTTGTAAGTTGATTGTTACGAAGCCCAAGACGCTCAAGCTTCGTAAGTTGTCCAATTTCTTTTGGAAGAAGTGTCAGTCGGTTGTTATGGAGAGACAGATGATCAAGCTGTATAAGTTTCCCAATTTCTCTGGGGATCTCTGTAAGTTGATTATTATTGAGATCAAGCCGATTAAGATTCAAAAGTTTCCCAATTTCTCCAGAAAGACGTTTGATTTTTTTACAATCTGGAACTTCCCTACCATTGCATAAAAGCCAAACTATTTTTTTTGAATCTTCGTAGTAACGTCTATCGTCTGCAGACGCAACTAACTGACAACCGCGCTCTATCTTTTTAAAGAATTCATCGAGCTGTTCCTGCCCACGAATTGTTACCTCAACACCCAAAGACCCAGAAGTAATCTCTGGTGCCTTTACCTGGGCATACGACGAACCTGCAATTAAAAAAAGTAGGACAAACTTCCCTATGATCATTTTATTTAATTTTTCCATGTTGTTTGAGACTTTATTTTTTTTGTTTTGTGGCCATTGAGTTTTAGTCGTTAAACTCTACAAAAAACGAGGTTGACCGTCAACCAATAACGCAATAATTATTACACTATGCGACTGGCTGTTTTACCATCACAGAGATGTTTGGAATTCCTGAATCAATTGTTTTCTGATCTACGGCAAAAACGGCCTCCATTCCCAACCTATTTGCAACTCCGGAATCCAAAGAAATAAATTCCAGATGCTCAAGGCGTGATAGATCAGGAATTGGAAAACAGTCGTCGAGTGGGTTCACATCAAGTATCACTTCGCGTAATTCAGAAAGTTCTTTAAACGAATCTGAAAGGCTGTGAATTATATTGTTCCCGAGCTGCAGAAAAGTTAGTTTCGTCAGCTCCAAAATTATTGTAGGAACTTCTTCAATCTCGTTGTTTTCGAGAAAAAGCCGCTGCAAATTTTTACACGCAAAAACGAATGATGGAATCGTTTTGAGTCCCAAGTTTGCGAGATGAAGAACTGTAACTTGCCCAAGTTCACCATTTTTATCTCCCCAAAGATTGAATTCCATTTGGAGATTGTCAACCTGATCCCATGACGTAAAAGTTTTTTCAACTTTATTTTCCGACGTCAAAAACGGCTCACTTTTCCCGCCGAAAACGTCTTCTCGCACACAAATTCCAGGATCCGTCGGCCAGCACCCAACACCGCAATTTTGAGGTGGCACAGTTTCTTCGAGAAGTTCTGTGTAATGCACATGCTTGATTTGTTTTCCGAATCCTCTGCTTCTCCTTAGCTCATCGCGGAACCACTTTCGCTCATCCGGATGAGAAAGAGATACAACTCCTGATTGATCCGGCTGTGGCACAGGCGGACGATCAAGAAAAACTCCACCATTGAGATGATCGAAAAATTTAAATTGCCATTTCCGGAGCTTTGGCGGAATATACTTAATTGGATTCCCATAAAAAGCCATCTTAACGTAATTTGGAAGATTTCCAATTTCGACTGGCAACGATGCAAGCCTGTTATTATGAAGATCCAGAACTAAAAGATTTGGAAGATTTCCAATTTCGACTGGCAACGATACAAGCTTGTTATTATGAAGATCCAGAAGGTTGAGACTTCTAAGTTTTCCAATTTCTCCTGGCAGCGACGTAAGCCGGTTGTTGTCTAAACGCAGCCGCGTAAGACCTGTAAGATTTCCAATTTCTCCTGGCAGTGACGTAAGCAGGTTGTTGTCAAAACGCAACCGCTTAAGGGCTTTAAGCTTTCCAATTTCTACTTGTATCGATGTAAGTTTATTGTTCTGAATATCCAGGACACTAAGACTTGTAAGATTTCCAATTTCTCCTGAAATTGACGAAAGCTTATTGCCTCCTATATCCAACTCCCAAAGATCTGCAAGATCTCCAATTTCTGGTGGGACCTCTGAAAGCTGATTATGGTCGAGGTGCAGATACCTGAGACCTGTAAGCTTTCCAATTTCTGGTGGAAGTGAAGTTAGTTGGTTGAAGCTGAGACATAACACCTGAAGATTTGTAAGATTTCCAATTTCTGGTGGAATCTCTGCAAGCTGATTGTACTTGAGGTACAGATGCTTGAGACTTGTAAGCGTTCCAATTTCTACTGGTAGTCGTTTTATTCTCATGTCTGGATTACCATCACATAAAAGCAATTGAAGTTGTTTCGCTTGTTCGTAGTAACGCCTATCATCTGCCAACGCCCCAGGCTTCCTTCCACGTTCTATTTTTGCAAAAAATGCATCTAGTTGTTGCTGCCCACGCACTACCACTTTCAATTCGCAATCCAATATGCCTTCAAGAATCTCTGGTGCATCAACCACAGCTTGAACTAACCGTGTAAAAAAAGTTGTGAGTAAAAGTAGCATGAGTAATTTTTTCATGGCGTAAAAACCTTTGGTTTCTGTTTCTGGAACAATGCAATCTCGTGCTGTAGGATACTACATTTTTATGGTTTATTCTCGTGCAGAAATCAGCTTATGATACAATTGCTCCGTCTCGGTTTCACCATGACCGAACAGCCTGGGCTCATGCGATTTCCGCCAACATCGATTGGTTCCATTTCGAGGCGCCGTGCAAGCTCAGTGTCCATTGAAATGAATTCGAGAAACTCTAGGTTGGTAAGATCAGGAATTGGAAAACAATCGTCCATCGGGTTTCTGTCGACGATCACTTCGCGTAATTCAGAAAATTCTTTAAACGAATCTGGAAGGCTGTGAATTCTGTTGTTTCCTAGCTGCAGAAAAGTTAGCTTCGTCAGCTCAGAAATTATTTCAGGAACCGTCTCAATCTCATTGTCTTCGAGAAAAAGGAAGGCTGAGCCTTCACCCATCAGCCGCAGGCATAGCCCAGCCTTCGCACAAGGCTACGGCCGGCATGCATGGGCTTGGCCCTGCCAACACGACATTCGAAAAATAAATTCTTCTGTCGCCACTCAGTTAAACTGGCGGGATCTCGTCCGCGAAAACAACCAGTCTTCGCCCTTCGGGCTACGACCGGCACGACGGACAGTTTGTCCTAGTTCCGCAACCGAGAAATTAGACCGCGAATTTCCACGTAGATTCTTTTTCGAAGTGATGCTGAGCAAAGCAAAACAGAGCAACCAGCGGTCGCTAAAGCTATGGCGATCGCAGCAAGGCTACCAGTCTTCGTCAGCTACGTGACTTCGACGGGCACGCACCCGGCACAGCGAGAGACAGAAAATAGATCTAACAAATATTCGTCATCTGGACCGTGGGTGAAGGCTGGTTCAGCTTGTCAGCCGCGTTGTTCTATTCGAACCACAGAGCCTAGTGGTCCTTTTTCGACAATGAAGTGTGTTGGAAAAGCTTCCTTCATTGATTCGAGGTGGGAAACAATTATGACTTTTTCGAAGTCGCCGCGAATCGAGTACAAAGCTTCCGTGAGTTGTAAGATCCCGTCTTCGTCCTGCGATCCAAAACCTTCGTCGATGACCAAGGTTTGAAGTGCGGTTCCGGCACGTCGAGCAAGCAACTTTGAAATTGCAATTCGAAGTGAGAAGTCAATGCGAAAAGCTTCGCCACCAGAGAACATTTCGTACTGCCGCATCCCGGCGGAGTCAGAAATTTTTATATCGAGAGTTTCTTTGACGCCACCTTTTTTGAGCCCGCGCAATGACTCGATGAAAATTTGTGCCCGGTTTCCAGTCAACCTCGCTAAGATTGTGTTTGCTTCGTTTTCAATTTCCGGGATAGCACTGTCGATGAGCAATGCCTGGATTCCGTTCTTGCCGTAGGCCTGCGATAAAATTTCATAGCCCTCAAGCTCTTCCCGCTCTTTCGACTGTTCAGCTCGGCGCTCTTTGAGCTCTTTGCCGAGCGCTACAAGCCGGGTTCTCATTCCGTCAAGGCGACCAACTTCCTGTAAAACTTTTTCAAGTTCAGATCGAACCGCTGCGAGATTTTTAGATGAAGTTTCTATTTCGGAATCGAGCTTGGTGATTTCAGCATTGTGCTTCTTGATTTTTTCTTCTGCTTTTTTTGATGCAAGGCCGCTGGCTTTTGATTTTTTTAGCTCCTCGCATAATCGAAGAATTTCATTTTTGCGGCGCATCTGTTCGGCCTTCGCGGCGCTCGTGTCCTTGGCGATGGCGCATTGAGATTCAAGCTGCTTTAGCTGTTCAACCGTCGCATCGTGTTGATTTTTGTTGTAGTCGATGGTTTTAATTTCCTTGACCAGTGTCGCAAATTTTATGTTTATGGCTTTAAGCTGCTCATCCTCTTTGAGCCAAGCCTCTTTCTTTGCGGGAAGAATCAGGTCGTCAATGTCCTTGGTCGAAGCAGCATTTGATTTTAGTAGAGAGATTTCGCTTGCCACGATTTTTTTTAGCTCTAACTCGATACTTGTCTTATTTTTGGTTTCTTCAGATTTCTTCTTTTCTAGGTCTTGAACACGCAAGAGCGCAAGTTTAGTTTTTTCTAGCTCAGCCATCTGAACTTCAAGTTCCTTGTGCTGCTCGATCAGGATTTTTTTAAGGCGCGGCATAATCTTTGTGACTCGCCGAAGTCGATGTAGAAGAAAATATTCTTCTTTGGAAAACTTATCGCCAAGGAAAATTTTTCTGCGTGCGGTTAGGACCTGCTCACAAAGGGGACACGTCGGTCCTTGATCACAATTCACAGCGCGCGTTTTGTGGACTAGTGCTGATGACGAATTTTTTAGGGTATTCCCCTGCTGTACAATCCAATGGTAAAATTCACGACGCTTGTCGAATTGTTTGCGAAAAATTTCAAGCCCAGCCAACAGATCCTTTTGCTTTTTCTCTAGAGCACCACATCCACGAAGTTCGCCTTCAAGTTTTTCTAGATTTTTATTCGAGTCCGTCAGCTTTATTTTTAACTCATTACGTTTCTTGTTGAGAGCCTCGAGCTCAAGGGCATGCTCTTTCACCGCCAGCTTTTTCTCCGACATAAGTTTTGCAAACAGCTTCTCACGCTCAGCGGTTCGAGCCTG
>JABIAA010000048.1 GCA_018656485.1 bacterium
AACCCGCGTGATGGAATTTTAAATTCGAGAACAAGTCTGCCGTGTGAATCTGGCTCCATGTGCTGCATAACGCCACGCCTGATGCTAAGCTTTTCAATCACTATTCCTTGGTGCTCTGCATCGATATTCACGGTTGCAAGCTCGAATGGCTCACATTTTTTTCCGCCGACATCTTTAAAAATCACGCGCGGTGCAGAAATTTGCATTTCAAAACCCTCGCGACGCATCGTCTCAACGAGAACTCCAAGATGAAGCTGCCCACGTCCGGAAACTTTGAAATACTCTGAATTTTCTATCGTCTCAACACGCAACGCTACGTTAGTTCGTAGCTCACGTTGAAGTCGGTCGAAAATCTGACGTGAAGTAAGTTTGTCACCCTCACGACCAGCGAACGGCGATGTGTTAACGCCCACGTTCATGGAAAGCGTTGGCTCATCAATATCGACATAGGCAATTGGGTGTGGTGCGTCCTGGCTGCATAACGTAGTTCCAATCGAAACTTCGTCTTCGAGACCAGCAACTGCAACGATGTCACCAAATTGTACGTGGTCGACTTCGACTCGCTTAAGCCCCTCGAATTGGTAAAGCTTTGCGCTTTTCATCGGACGGCTGACGTTGTCGCCTTTGCAGCAAACGATCGAATCGCCACTGCGCATCTCACTGCTGAACACTCTGCCAATCCCGATTCTACCGACATAGTCGGAGTAGTCGAGGTTGGTTATAAGAATCTGTAAATTTTCTTCGAGAGATTTCGGCGCAGGAACTTCCTTGATAATCGCATCAAAAAGCGGCTGCATCGTTCCAGAAGTCGCTGCTGGACATTCCGAAACAAATCCAAGTTTTGACGAACCGTAGAGAACTGGAAAATCGAGATGCGAATCACATTCCGCAAGATCAAGAAACAAATCATGAATCTCTTCTTCGACACGCTCAATGTCAGCATCTTTACGGTCAATCTTATTGATGAGTACCATCGGCTTGAGTCCAAGAGACAACGCTTTCTTCAAAACAAAGCGCGTCCCTGGCAATGGGCCTTCTGCAGCATCAACGAGAAGAAGAAACCCTTCAACCATCTGAAGCGTTCGCTCAACCTCGCCACCAAAGTCCATATGACCCGGGGTGTCGACAATGTTGAGCTTAACACCAGGAAGTTGAATAGACGTATTCTTTGCAAGAATTGTGATCCCGCGCTCACGCTCGATGTCACCCGAATCCATAACACGATCAACGTGACCTTCGCCACGTTCGCCTGCAAATGTTCCGGACTGATCAAGCATTTCATCAACCAACGTAGTTTTTCCGTGGTCAACGTGCGCTATGATCGCAATATTCCTGAGATCCTTACGACCCTCCATGGCCAACCTCCTTCTTCTCGGTTCCCTAATGCCCCCGCAACCCAATCATTACTGCTTTAGCACTGAGCAATACGGCAAAAGTGCCATTGCTCTAGAAAGCTTGATGTGTCTCGAAAGTAATCGCTGGTAAAAAGCTGAATTTCCTGACACTCGTGACGGAAGGATTTTTCCTCGCTCCGTCAAAAATTGTTTTAACAAATCTACATTCTTATAATCGAGGGAAGCTGCAACTTCAGAATCTGAGGTGAAACGACATTGCCGCTTTACTCCTGCAGACCGCTTGCGCAACTTCTTGCGCATCAAACGTGCACTTACCTTTAATTTTATCTTCTTGCCCATTACTCGCCCTCCTCATCAACTGGAGCTGATGTTGCCTCTTCAGGCTTATCTTCAACCTTTGCTGGCTCTTCAGCCTTCACAGGTTCTTCGATCTTTTTTGGCTCTTCGATCTTTGTTGCTGGCTCTTCAGCAGGTTTATCTTCACCCGCTTTTTTATCAGATTTGGTTATCCCTTCAACACTGTCGAGGATTCCCTTGACCTTGCTGCTCTTAAGGAAGGCATCAACTTTGCTGCCCTCACGGAATGAGTCAACTGCAGCTGGACGCTTGTAGTCGAGAGATGCACCCTTTCTTATCTTCACATTGACGTATCGCATGACAATGTCGTTGAGCTTGACGGACAAGAGTGCGTCGAGTTCTTTTGCGAATGCCGCCATATCTGACGGTTCGATGTCGTAACGAACGAGGATGTAAACCCCGAAAGACATTTTCTGAACTGGGTAAGCAAGTCTGCACTTGCCCCACAAATCAAATAAAGCAATGGTCCCATTATGCTTGGAAGCAATGGTGTCAAAGCTATTTTCGAGAGAAGAGATTTCCTCTTCAGTCGCCTCTGTCTTGAGGAGTAGAAGAGTCTCGTAGCGAGTCATAGACATAAGTTCTCCACTTTCATATTTTGCGCATAGCGCTTTAGGGGAGATTTCCCTGCATATCGCGGGGAAAACGGAACTAAAAAACCTGCCCATCCAACCGGTGCCAGAGGGGCAGGATTAACATACCAGTAATAAAAATTTTTACCACCCTTTTCCGCAGAAAAAGATCTAGACTAGGCCAACTTCTGGTATCTGTAGACGACCTTGCCAATAATTCTGAAGGAGTCTTTTCCCTTCACAAGTGCTACCGGTGGCTTCTTATGATTTACTGATTCGAGCACAATAAAGTCATCCATGTAGTTCACTTGCATAATTTCTTTGATCGGCTCCGTGGTTCCGTACTCAACAGCAACGATGTCACCTGATCTTGTCCAAACCGACGGCTGAACAATTAGATAATCGTTTTTGATAAAATTTGGAGCCATACCGTTGTCGCCGACGCAGTAGCAAAACATTGCATCGCCTTCACGGCCGAAGACCGGAACAAATACATCTTTATATCCAGTTGTTACCTGGCACACTTGGTTGTTGTAGTCTGACGGTTCTGAAGGAATCTCTCCCACGACAGGAACAACCTTAAGTTTCATTTCACCTTCGGTCGCCTCTTCGCTGTCAGCGATTGCAACGACTCCACCGAGAGATGCGCCACCAATTTGGCCTCTGTGTGCAAATAGATCAGTCGGATCAAGTTCGAACGCCTCTGCAAGTTTTCTAAGAGCGTCTTCGTTCCAACGCCTGGTTCCATTCTTTATATGAGTAAGATAGCTTTCAGACATCCCTGTCTTCTCAGCAAGAACCTTGGTCGTCCACCGACGTTCGCGCAGAAGTTCCTTCACGCGTAACCTTGTGGAAATCATCTTACACCCTCCAGTGTTTATTGCCGTCAGAGACGGGACTTTGCGTCTTCCAAGCCTTATGTCACTATGATATATCATCGTTACAGTTAGTCAAACTGCCAAAGGCACACACACCGGAAAAGTGCGTGAAGTACACTTTTTTTCGCGAATACAGTTCTAGCTGGCTATTCCAGCACCCCTCTGGGGCTGGTTACAATCTTTGATATCGGTAGATCACCTTGCCAATCACTCGAAAGTGGTCTTTGCCTTTGACAAGTGCAACTGGCACGCTTTTGTGATTAACCGACTCGAGCACGATGAATTCATCCATGAACGATGTGATCATGACTCCCCGGACTAATTTGTCAGTTCGGTACTCCACAGCAGCAACGTCCCCTGATTTTACCTCTGATGCCGGCGAGATGAGCAAAGAATCGCCTTTCGAGAACCGAGGGAGCATCGAGCTGCTTTCCACGCAAAGACAAAACATATTTGGATCTGTGACGTTGAGGGCCGGAACAAACTTACCCTTGTAGCCCGTCGCGACTTGAACAACCTGATTGTTGTACACCGACGGCTGCTCCGGAATGTCACCGAGCATTGGAACTTTGGAAAGTTTCAAGTTTGCTGAAGTTGATTTTTGAACCTCACTCAAAACTTCATCGCTCACTTCTTTAGAAATTCCTCTCCCTTTTGACACGAACAACTCAACCGGAACTGTGTTGAACGCCTCCGCAATTTTTTTTAGGGCATCTTCGTTCCACCGACGAGTCCCATTTTTTATATGAGTCAGGTAGCTTTCCGAGATGCCTGTCTTTTCAGCTAGGACTTTCGTCGTCCAGCCGTTCTCTCTCAACAATTCTTTCACTCGCAACGCAGTCGAAGACATACGGGCGCCTCCCCTATTTCCACTCCACACAGCACGCCATAAAATGGCATCTCCACATGGCTTAACATAATGACACTAATAGAAAATCTGTCCAATAGAAAAAATGTGCAACCCAACATCGGGACGTGACAAAGATTAAAATCGTAGCTATCCTCCACAACGGTTTTCTCTTTTAGAATGGAGAACACATGGTCCACGCAAGAAAAATTTCTCCCCCTTTAAAAAACTTTCTTGAGCAACATTGCCACGAAAAAAAAATTCCAGTGTACGGAATTGACGAAGCCGGGCGAGGATGTTTCGCCGGGCCCGTTGTCGTAGGCGCAGCATCAATTCCAAAAAACATCACCAATGATTTACTTCGCGACTCAAAACAAATGACAGAAGCACAAAGAAATAAAGCTTACGAATGGATAACATCACATTGTCTTTGGACTGTCGCTGTTGTTAGCGCAGAGATCGTTGACGCAATAAATATTTATCAAGCAACAATGCGAGGAATGCTAAAAGTTTGTGCGCAACTTGATGCAATCATGGGACTAACAACTGAAAGCCCCCGTTGCATACTCATTGACGCAATGCCACTTACAATTCCATGGCTTGATGACAATACAGAAATTTATTGCTTTCCAAAGGGCGAGACACACTCTAGTTCAATTGCGGCAGCATCAATTGTTGCAAAAGTTACACGCGACAGAATAATGAATGGGATGCAAAAAATATTTCCATGTTACAGCCTTGAAAAACACAAAGGGTACGGAACTGGTGTACACTCAAAAGCAATTCAAGTGCATGGAGCGTCTGTCCTGCACAGAAGGAGTTTTATTAAAAATTTAGCCAAAGAAAAAGATAGTTGCCCGCAAGTAAACATTTTTGGATTTTAAAATTTTTGCACATGCGCGCATACTAACTAATGACGTGGCTTTTAAAAAATGGAGAAAGTCTGTGGCGAATCGATTTCCCATAACCAAGGATGTCGCCTTTGCAGAAGTAACAACAAGCACGCTCACTGAAGCAACTGGGCAGTGTTGGAAAAGTTGTAGCCCTCCAAGATTTGGCAGCATTGTACACATCGACAACGGCGCATCAACTGTGTTTGGAATTGTAAGCGAAATTCAAACCGGCTCACTCGATCCAACAAGAACTCCCTTCGCCTACGAAAAAACTGAAGACGAACTCAAAAGTGAACAGCCACAAATTTTTAATTTTCTTACAACAACTTTCAAAGTCTCTGCAATCGGCTACGAAACAAAGCGCAGCGGAATTGGCTACGCCCTAGTTCCACCAACACCTAGCAGGGTCCACGCTTTCATCTGCAAAACTCCGGTCGCAAGTCTTTTTTACGTTCTAAGGTCAAGCAAGTTTATGCGACTTATTTTTTCCAACAATGGAATCCAGGTCAGCATCGACGAGCTGCTCCTGGCAGTCGCAACCAATCTGGCTGCAGACAGAATCTTGTCTCCAGAAATTATAAAACAAATTGGAGAAAGCTTCGCGTACGGCGGAGCAGATTATCGTAGGATTCGGCAGTTCTTCGTCGCTGCCGAGCAAATGCTTCACCCAACAAGGGAGAAGATAGAAAGGGAGTTATGAAAAAGGCAATTCTTGTCACTGGAGGAGCCGGTTACATCGGTTCTCACACAGCGTACGCTCTTGCACAAAACGGATACCACCCTGTCATCATTGACAAACTTGTTTACAACCAACCAGTAAATCTTCCGTGGGCAACATTCGTAAAAGCAGACATCGGTGATAAAGAAGCCCTTCATAAAATTTTCTCCTCGCACAAAATCGAAGCCGTCATGCACTTTGCCGCACACCTCGACGTCGGACGATCAGTGCGCGAGCCGGCAGAGTTTTACCACAACAACGTAGTGAACACGCACACGCTTCTCGAGAGCATGCGCGAACACAAGGTGAACAAAATAATTTTTTCATCTAGTTGCACCGTGTACGGAATTCCGGAATACCTACCTCTGGACGAACAACACAAGAAGGGGCCGATCAGTCCCTACGGGCACACAAAACAAATCATCGAAGACATGCTAGAAGACTATAAAGTTGCCTACGACCTGTCGTACGTTTCATTGCGATATTTCAACGCAGCAGGTGGACTTCCAGAACAAGGTCTTGGAGAGTTTCACGATCCCGAAGTTCATTTAATCCCACTCGTAATTCGTGCACTAAGAAATGATCTTCCGTTTAATATTTTCGGGAATGATTACGCGACAGCCGATGGAACTTGTGTTCGCGATTACGTTCACGTCATGGACCTTGCACAGGGACACCTTCTCGCACTCAAGTATCTCGAAGCAGGAAGAAAGAGTGATGCCTTCAACCTTGGAACGGGAACGGGCCTCTCAATTCAACAAGTTATTTCTGCCGCAGAAAAACTGATCGGAAAAAAACTCGAAATCAACTTTAAAGATCGTCGACCTGGCGACGCAGCACGACTCGTTGCGAACTCGGCAAAAGCAAGGTCTGTTTTGCGCTGGAAACCGCACCACTCGAGCATCACAGAAATAATACGGAATGCATTAGATTGGGAAAATATTATAAACCCAATACTCGAAGTTCCATCAGAAAATCAAACACAGATGTAGGGCCTAGGGTTAACTTCGGCGAAAACGTTTTTCAAGTTCACGTCGCTCGATGCGCCAAGTCGTCGGGCGACCGTGGACACACATGTGGCGATTGTCAGATTTTGCAAGATCCTCAATGATCTGACTCATCATCGTCGACGAAAGAGAATCGCCAGCTTTTATCGCCGACTTGCATGCAATTTGTCCATGCATGTGCTCGTGGAGTCGCTTCCTGAAATCGTCTTTA
>JABIAA010000049.1 GCA_018656485.1 bacterium
ATTGTTGTGGAATGTTTTTGGGATGAAGAGTTGTATTGTAGCCGAAGTTTAAGTATTTAAAGTCTATTCCTGCCAATTCTTCTGGTAGTGTTTCCAAAAGGTTTGACCATAATCCAAGACGCTTGAGGTGAACGAGTTTGCCAATTCCGACTGGAAGACCTTTTAGTTCGTTTTGGCGAAGAGACAGTTTGGTAAGTCTTATAAGCTTTCCAATGTTATCTGGCAGATGCGTTAGGCGATTGTTGATTAAATTTATTGCGATTAAGCATGTGAGTTCACAAAATTTGCTTGGGAGCTCTGTTAAATAATTATCGTTCAAATATAATGTCTGAAGATTTTTCAAGCTGCCTATTTTTGGAGAAATACTATGAAGTTTATTTTGGCTAAAAGATAACAATGTAAGATTCGTTAGAAGGAAAATTCCATCTGGGATTTCCGAAAAAAAATTATTATTCAAATATAATGCCTGAAGATTTTGCAAGTATCTTATTTTTGGAGAAATACTAAAAAGTTCATTTTTGTAAAAGGATAAATATGTAAGATTCGTTAGAAGGAAAAATTCATCTGGGATTTTCGAGATATTAAACTCGCTACACTTTAGTTTATTAAGATTTTTGGCGATATCTTTCACCGTTTGTTGATTCCTTAATAATTCACAAAACGCATTCCATTCATTTTCATTGTTTAGTTTTACTTCTCTGTTTTCTAGACAGATTCTAAATAGTTGGCGCTCTAGATAGTTTTTCATTCCACGATTTATGTTTGGGGTTTGACCGAATTGTTGGGATGGAAAATCTGTTTGTAGTTGTCGTAATTGTGGGGAGTAAGATGAAGTCGGAGGGGTTTCGCTAGATGATGGAGATAAATTTGTTATGACAAATTGATGTAGAGTTAGCGGAATGTTTTGTAAGCCAAGGTCTGGGTTTCCGCAAAGGTCAAACCTCGTTAGATTCCTTAATTTTGAAAATTCATCTGGAATATACATAAGTTGGTTCTTTGAAGCGTTACAGAATCTAAGAGTTCGTAGATGTCCAATTGTGTTAGGAAGTTTTTTTAGCTGATTTTCTGAAAGATCGAGTTCTCTAAGTTTTGCTAGATTTCCGATTGATTCAGGAATTTCTTCGATTCTATTATTTCCGCAACTAAACTGTGAAAGAAAATAAAGGTTTCCAATTGACTTGGGAATATTGTCTAGTTCATTACAGCTTACCGTAAGTCGGGTTAAGTTTTTTAGTTGGTCAATTCTTTTATCTAACTTTTTTAAATTGTTCTTGGATAGATTGAGAAGTGAAAGTTTTGGTAGTTCAAAAACTCCTTCTGGAATCTCCGTAAGTTTATTGTGGTTCAGGTATAGTCTCTTAAGTGCCTCCAGGTTTCCGATGGCAGGAGGAATATAAGAAATCAAATTGTTTGTGAAGGATAAAACAGTAAGATTTCGTAATTGAAATATTTCACTTGGGATTTCCGTTATCTTAAGTTTTTGGCATGATAATTCGGTTAAATTTTCAGCAATAAATGCTAGTGTCGCCGGATTTTTCAGTAATTTACAAAAAGTATTCCACTTGTTCGTATCGTCAGAAATTGTAAGTTCCTTCTTGTTAAGTATCAACGACAATATTTCTTCTTCTTCTTCGACGACTACATTTTGCAACATATCTGTTGTGTTGGAGAGGGTTGTTTGCGGGGGGGGGTATCCTGGTGACATCATTCCGCAGACTTCACAGTTGAGGATGAGCGCTAGTGCGATTGTGCTGGCACAAGTTAGTTTTCTAGAAAAATTCATTTGCTGTTCCTACAAGAGTATGGATTTTATTTTGTTATGGCGATTTTGTAACAAAGAATTAATTACCATTATTTCCATCCTCCAGTGCGATTGATGTTGAATTGTGATGAAAACGGATTCAACTGTTGGGCGGATGGGCTTAGAATGGGCTGGCGTTGTGGGATTGGTTGATGACTGACCGAATTCCCGTCAATTTCAGTCAGATTTGGTAAAAATCTTTTTAGTGAATCCACAATTATTTTATAGCCTGGGAACAGATTGTTTGCGATGTTTATACTTGAAAGTGCTTGCAGGCCAAAGATTGCATTCGGAATCGTGTAAAGTTGATTGTTTGAGGCGTCTAATTTCTTAAGTTGATGCAATAGTCCAATTTCTTCAGGAAGGATCGACAGGTTGTTGTTGCTGATGTTTAGTGATCTTAGGTTTGGAAATCTTTGGGCTATGTCTACAAGACACTCGTTGATGTGGCCGTGCAGTTGGATCCCTGATAAATCTAAAGTCACAACACTTGGTGCAATTTGCTGCAATCCTTGGGGGTTATGTTGAGCCATGTGAAAAAGTTCTTGTGCGTTCATTTGTCTATCGAGCAGAGCAAGTACAGATTGATTTGCTTGCGGTGCAGCGTTGTGTTGCGAATTCATTGAATTTGTTGGGCTTGGTGCATATCGGCTTGATGATGTTGACGATGGAGTTTGGCTTTGAGGTGTTGCATGAAATCTCGATGTTGCCGGCGTGTATGGTTTTGGCTGATTGTATTGTTGGTGGCTGGGTGATTGCAATGGCGCTAGAAGAGTTCTGCGAATTTCTTCTGGTAAGGATTGCGGGATATTCCTAAGTGGATTTCCAGCAAGTTGCAGAACTTTTAATTTGGTATTTTGTTGGTACTGCGAATAAGGTGAAAGCCCATTACAGAGGGCTGAGATGCCCTCTGGGATTGAGGTTACTTGGTTGTCGTTGGCTATAATTTCGCGAAGGCTTTGCAGGCGCTCCATGTTTGCAGGGAATTCTCGAATCTTGTTATTAGAGCAGCGGAGGCTTTGTAGGGCCGCTAACATGATTATTGTCTCTGGAAGGCTTTGGAGTTGATTGTTGTCGGCATTAAGCTTTTCGAGTGTTCCAAGCTTCCAAATTGAGTTTGGTAATCCTTTTAGTTCATTGGTCGACACATCCAAAACTTTTAGATTTGGGTAATAAATACCATGTTTTTTCTCAAAAGATTTGAGACCATTTCTAGCGAGATATAAATATTCCAAGGATGGAAGTGTTTGATCATTATCTATAAGCGATTGGATGATATTGTTATTAAGATTAAGCATGCGAAGTAGTGGTAGGGCATATTGTGGAATTGTTGTGAGGCGGTTGTTTTCTAGAACAAGCTGTCTAAGGTTTATCAATGAGCCAAATTTGTCTGGCAGACCCAATAGGTAATTATTGCTTGCGGAAAGAGATCTGAGCTCTGTTAGTTCACCTATTTCATTTGGAAGATTGACTATGGAGTTGTTGGAAACGTCCAAAGTTTTTAGGCTTCTTAAATGTTTGACGGAACCTGGCAAATCTCTGACTTTAAGGTTTGTGCACTTTAGGTCGGAAACGATACATTGTGCTTCCGAACGATATCGTTCATCCATTTCAAGCGTGAGGAAGAAATCATAATAATCCTGCTGACAATTGATTTCCATTTGCGGTGCAATATTTGGCAATGCTGCGGAGGTATTTGTATCGCAAAGTGGTACGAGCATGCAGAGGCAAAAAAGTTTTCTAGAGAAGTTCATGTAACCCCGAGTTTATAAACACTTTCGATGGATAGATTGTCAGACTATGATAACGCTTTGCATTCAATAGTCAAACTAAAAAAGCGGTCACGTTGTTTTGGCCTTATATTTTTTACCAATCGCTTGGGCTTGGGAAACTAAACTGAAATGGGTTAAAGGCTTGTTGACATGGCGGGGACGGAGTTTCATTCCTTCCACCGATTGGACTTGTTGGATCTGGGTTTACGTGGACAGATTGTCCATTGATGAATTTTATTGAATGTGAGAATCTCTTCAGCATTATTACAAATCCCTCATGATTTTTCATCCAGTTGGTTTCGAAGTTGAAAATTTCGAGTCTTGGTAGTGTAGCGATGGTTTCTGGGGCTGTTAGCAACTGGTTGTTTTGAATGTCGAGGCGAACAAGATTTTCTAGTTTACATATATTTGTAGGGAGCTCAGCCAACAAGTTATTGCTAAAGTCCAAGTGTTGTAGGTTTTTTAGTTCGAATATTTCGCTTGGAATTTCACTAAGCATCAGGAATGTACACGATAACGATCTTAAGTTTTCAATGATCAAGCCTTTTGCTTGCGGGTCGTTGCGCATTAATCCAATAAAAACGTTCCACAATTGTGTGTGTCCGGAAATTCTCCCGTTGATTTCAAGTTTGTACTCATCGTTTATGCAACTCAAAAGCCCCTGTTCAACTTGTTGCGATAAAGTTGGGCTTGGGTTAGTGATCGCCTGTGGCGGTGGAGGGATTGGCATATATTGTTGTTGAGGTGATGCTTGCGGAGATGTTTTATATTCTGCCTTTGGAAGCGCTGCTTGTATCGCAGAAAAATCAACTTGTATTACTGGCGATGGATGCGAAAATTGCCTGAGACTCAGTGGTTGTTGAAATGGACTTTGTCGCAGTGGAGGAAATTCTTTGTGTTGTGAAAAAAGCCCGGGAAGGTCTTTCGGAAGATTTTGCAAATTTAAAATAGGACAAGCACTAGCATTTAAACAATGGAGGGATCGCATTCTTTTTAAGGCATTATACGGAAGTTCCGTGAGTGTTTTTGTTTCAGAAATATCGAGTGTTTCAAGGCTGTCGCAATCACCGATCTCTTCAGGAAGTGTTTCTATTCGATTAGATGATAAGCATAAGTGTTGTAATTGTTTTAGTTGTCCTATTGACGGGGGGATTTTTATTACATGGTTACTGCCCATTGCTAATCTTTGAAGGGAGCAAAGCCCTCCGATCGAATCCGGAAGAATGCCGATTTTGTTTGTGTGGCAAGTGAGTAGAGTTAGTTTTTTCAAGTTTCCAATATTTGTTGGTAGTTCAGTTAGTTGGTTCTTGCGAATGTCTAACCCGGAAAGCCTCTGGAGTGTGCAAATTTCATCAGGCAGAGCTTTTAAGCGGTTTTCGTTAAGGTGCAAGTTTTCTAATTTTTGTAAATTTTCAATTGTTGGGGGAACCTCGGAAATCATATTATTGGTGAAAGACAAAGATCTAAGGTTTCGTAGTTTAAAAAGCTCTTTAGGAATTTTTGTCATGCCTAGATTTTGGCATGACAAAAATTTTAAATTTTGAATGATATTTCCGGATGTTTGTGGATTATTAATCAAATCGATGAGAGCTTGAAGTTCATCTCTGTTGGAATTGATATAGAATTTACACTTGTTCATTACTCGGTTAAAAACATTTAGATGCAGTTGAGAATCACATAGTTGTTGTTGAAGTTGGGGTTGGACGGGCAATACATTTACAGGTGCAGCGGACATCGCTGGGGGGGAGGGGTGTTGGTGGCGGACGCCCCATGCATCGACCCAGAAACAGGAGCCACCCTGTGTTGGTTGATTATTGTTCGGATTTGCCCAACCATAAGTTGCTACCGGAGCTTGTACTTGCGGTTGGGTGATTTGAAGTTGCGGAGAATGTGGCGTTGGTGGGGACATGTTTGCGGCTGTTGGATTTTTTCCCACCCACTTTTGTAGGTCTGTAGGTACAACAAGTTCTGGGTTTCCTGCAAAATCCAAAATTTGTAATCCTGACAAATATGCGAGTTCTTTAGGAATAGATCTGAGTAGATTATTGGAAAAACTTATTTCCGTGAGTTTTGTTAGAGAACAAAGTTCACTTGGTAGGCTGGATAAACTGTTGCTGGCAGCGAATAATTCTTTTAGATGGATCAGGTTTCCTATTTCTCTTGGCAGTGTTTTAAGGTAGTTTTTGTTTATGGTAAGCTTTCTCAGATTTACCAATGTTGTGACACATGGTGGCAACTCTGCGAAATTATTGTTGTTCAGGTAAAGCTGATTTAACTGCTTTAGTGAGTTGAGCGAATAAGGAAGGGATGAAATATTATTGTGGCTTAATCCCAGTGATAAAAGATTTGTAAGTTCGCCGATTTCGGATGGAATTTCTCTTATTTTGTTTTGTTGAAGCCTTAATTTTTTTAGATTTTTTAAGTGTTTTATAGATGCCGGAAGGGTTGCTACCTTTTTATCTACGCAGTCGAATTCTACAACAACGCGTTGTGCGGAAAGTCTATAATCTTCGTTTGTCTCCAATCCAGTAAAAAAATCATAGTAATCTCGTGGTTCATTGATTTCCATTTTTTGCGCGATTTGAGGAACTAGTGCGGTGGTGTTGGAACCAATTACTATGAGCGCACAAAGGAATGAAAGTTTCTTTAAGAAGTTCATGTAAATCCCAGGTTATTAATAATTTTTATAAATCGATTGTCAGACTATGATAACGCTTTGTATTTAATAGTCAAACTAAAAAAACCTTTAACTACCGGCTTTTCTTGTTTAGCGGGTGAAGTTTATCACACATTTCGGAAAGCTGAGTGGTTGAAACTTGTGTATAAATCTCCGTGCTGCTGATTGCCCTGTGTCCAAGAAGTTCTTGAACGACGCGCAAGTCAACGCCTTGATCAAGAAGGTGTGTTGCAAATGAGTGTCGGAGCTTGTGTGGCGTGATTGTTTTTTTCGAAGTTAAAAGTTGGCTGAATCTCGTACAAATCCTTTGGATTGATCGTGTTGTAATTTGTGTTCCCTCGCAGTTCAAAAAAACGTGACCGTAATCTTCGGAGTCTGTTCCTTCGCTTTGGCTTACTATTTGTTGGCGTTCACTGTTGATGTATTGAAGAAGTCGTTTTTTTGCTTTCTCTCCGAAAAGTGCGATGCGTTCTCGTCGCCCCTTGCCGAGGATGCGAATTGTTTTTTCCTCGAAGTCAATGTCGAAAAGCTTTAGGGCGCTAAGTTCTGAACATCGAACGCCGGTTGCATATAGCATTTCCAAAACAGCTTTGTCGCGACAGGGAAACGACGATGGAACGTCGGTGTCTTTGATTTTATCTAGGAGAAAAAAGATCTCGTCGACTGTGAGAATTTCTGGGAGCTTCTTCTCCATGCGTGGTGACTGTAGGTCGAGCTTTAGCTCGATTCCAACGCTCCTCAAGAATTTTGCGAATGACCGCATGCATGTAATTTTTCTAGATAAACTTTTTTTACTTATCTTCTTGTAGAAGAGGGACACAATAAATCTTTGTATGGTTTCTCTGAGATCGACATCGTCGTTCTTTTTGTTTTTTGCTGTCCGCTCTATAAATTCCAAAAGTTGCCTAAGGTCGCTATCGTAGGCTCGTAGTGTGTGAGGTGAAACATTGCGTTCAACTTCGAGGTAGGCTAGATAATCCCGTTTGTGCTCAGTTATTTTTTCATGATTCATTGTTTAACTATACCTTCCTTCATGCTATGCTCCGCTCGTCGGATCCCACAGCTGAATCAAAGTATACACTCAAGTTATGAAAACGTCTGAACGCGCCCAAAAAATCTTTGCGACTCTCCGAAAAGAGACCTCTGAAATGCCTGAAACTTTGGTAACAACTGTTATGAAAGAATTTGGGCAAGATCCATTTTTTATTTTGATTTCGTGTTTGTTGAGCCTTAGGTCGCGCGATACGAGGACGGTGCATGTGTGCCGGACTCTTTTTTCTAAAATTAGGACACCGCAACAACTTCTAGAGATTTCACGTGTTGAACTTGAAAAAATTGTTTTCTCTCTTGGATTCTACCGGCAGCGAGCAAAAACTCTTCATGAAGTTTCTCAAATCATGATTGATGATTTTTTTGGGAAAGTTCCAAGCGACCCTACATCGCTGCGTGCGCTTCCGGGTGTTGGGCTGAAAACGTCTAACCTTGTTTTAGGGATCGCGTTTGGGGTCCCTGCGATTTGCGTTGATGTGCATGTTCACAGAATTTCAAAACGACTTGGATTGGTTGAAACAAAAAATCCAGATAAGACTGAGGCAGAACTTAAAAAAGTACTGCCACAAAATTTATGGACCGAGTGGAATGATCTACTTGTCAAACTAGGGCAAAATATTTGCTTGCCGCGTAAGCCGAAGTGTCGCAGTTGCCCGATTTCTGGGTTGTGCAAAACTTCGAGCAATTATTAATTGATGCCTGTTTAGAGCCTTCTCCATTCTGCTTTCATCTCTTCTAGAAGTTGTGGTTGTTGTGGTGTGAGTGGTTTTTCATCTGAGAATATTTCATCGGCGATCTCATTGAACGAACGATCTGTGTCGATGTGCTCATACAAGTATTTGGATAGCTTTCCCACAGATTTCACCAAAGTTGGGTAAATTTGATAAAACACTTCTTGAGAAAGATAGTCTTTGAGATTTGGAAGGCGGTAGCTTTCTCCGGATTCAAGAATTCCTTGGCATCTAAATTCCTGTGATAGTGCAAACATTGCAGCAAATACCATTCGAAGTTTAAATCTTGCTTGTTCGTTTGATCTTGGTTCTTTCGTAATTTCGCATACGTTTGTTGCCAGTTGCATGATGAAAGTATCTGTTGATTCTTTCCTCGATATCGATGCGAGACTGCTGGCGGTTTTGACGATCCGATGAATTGCTTTGTCGTTGTTTGTAATTTCGACCGTTTCACCTTCACACGATGTAACTCTTAGCCCTGCAGCGTGTGATTCAATTAAAATTTCATTAAGTGGTTTGGTTGCAAAGTCTTCAGGTTCAATAATTTTTGGGTACTGCGGAATGATCGAGTTTGGATTTTCATTAAATGTTACGAGCCTTCGTGAATTTTGGCGTGGAGATTCTGTGTCTGTGCTAGCTGGGAACAATTGGGCGCTTTCTTTTTTTTCATGTGCTTGGTTTGACGCGGATGGTGGCCCCCCTGAGAATGTATGTTTGCTGGTTGCGATTGGGGGTGGGCATAAGGCTCCCGGCTGGACTGGTGGCATTGGGGCGACTGGTGTCGGTTGAACTTGCATTGGCGGCATCGGGATCATAGACAATGGAGTGGGTGGTGGAGGTAAGCAATTGAGGCTTCCATCTAGATTGATGGATACAATTGTTCCGTTTGGCATGATGAATGGCTGACCTGGAGTGATGGGCATCACCGGTGCTTGGTTGCCTTGGGATGTGCCAGAAGAAACAACCGTGACAGTTCCGAAGTTAGGATCGTGCGGGAGCGGTGGCGGCATAGGCGGTGGCAGGTGCATGCAGTAGTTCGGGACTCCACCAGGACCAATGGTCATGGTAATTGGTAGGGGGTTCCTGACAGAACCATTTGTTGAATACACCAGAGCTTTTCCTTGGTACATTCCTTCACAGCTTGCGGTGAATAAAATTATGCAGGCAGTTATTGCTTTTATTGTTGTTTTCATTGAGAGCTTTCTGTTTTATCGTGTGTTTTAGTAATCCAAGTTAATTCCAAGACTTCTGGCGTATTCTGCAACGACTGTTATTTGCCGGTAGGAGGGAGATAAAACTATCGGTTTTTCATGAGCGAACATGCCTTCCGCAATGTCCCTTAGGTCTTGATCCTGTTCTACATTCCTCGAAAAAATAGCCGACAGATGCGGAAAAAGTGCAGCCAATTTTTGTCGTACGGCGAGTCGAGAGCCTGCGGGAATGTAGTCCTCCAGCTTTGGCATTAAATATGACATTTGGTTCTGAGTGTGACCACAAAGAACTTCTATTCTAAATCCATCCGCAATTGCATGAATTGCTATGAAGATGTTTCGGATATGTCTTGCAACAAGAATATCTCTTTTGTACAACTTGTCGGTGGAACCTGAAGTTCTAGCATTGATTTCATTATACTCTTTTAAATACGATGCAATTGTTTTTTGAATAATGTTGCACAGACAATCTGTTCCGTGTGTTTTAATAATTGTCGCCATTGAATTTACTGCGGAAAAAATAACCCTAGATGCGACATCATTTTCAGACAGCGTGTAGTGATTGTCAGACGGTTCTCTTACAATTTTCCATTGGTAGGCCTTCAGCAATGTTTCAAGCGGGAGATTTTTTGCTTCTTCAGGGCTAAATGGATCCAGGACAAGTTGAGGTGCTGGCGGTTGGTTACAGCTAGGTTGCGATGCAGGAATGTTTGGACTAAATCTTTCGTTCAAGGCGCTTACTAGCTGTTCTATCGATGGTTGACATTCTTGAGCGGCTGCACCATCCCCAACAGCAGCGAAGCGGGCTTCTTTTTTTAAATTCTGAGATTTTTCTTCGTATGCATGTTGATACTTTTTTCCTTCTGGGCGCCAAGTTGTTGGGCTAGACGACGAAGGACTGTTCCCTGCGATTGAGGGAGATTTTTTTAAGATTGGTGGCGTATTGGTGGGCGATGGCTTAGAAGAGAATGAGGCTGTAGATCCTGGCGAAGGAAGTGAACCTGTTGGTGGAGACATTTCTGTCAGTTGCGAAGGTCCATTTCCAGATGAAAAAAATGACGGTGATGGTGATTTGTCTTCAATTTCGATTCGGCTGCTATTGTTTTTTACAGTTTCCGGCTGTGGCATATTTCTTTGAACTGCCGAAGAAGTTGGCCGCGCTTGTGGAAAATGTTGTGTTGGAGTCTGCGGAGAAAATGTTGTCATTGGTGGAAGTGGCGGGAGTGGGATCAAAATGCAATTCCCATCTGGCATTTGCATTGGTATCATCGGCGGTGCTGTTGGAAGTGGTTGGTTGAAGTTTCCAACATTTCTTCTAGGTTGGGCTGGCGGTTTGGGGGATTTTGCCAATTCTGAAATGATTAGGGATTGAGATGGAGTGGAATTGTTGGATGAAGAGCAAGGTTCTTCCTCAGGATCATCTTCGATTGTAATCGCTTGACTGCGATCTCGCCTTAGGTTGCTTTGTCCTACTGGTTGAACAACTTGTGCCCAAGATTGTTGTTGCTGCGGAGGGGAATAATTTAGTTGCTGAGTATATGCATTCAGCGCTTCTTCTTGTTTTTGATTTCTGTCTCGCTGACCTTTGCCAGCAGAACAATCCATGGTGCACAGCATCGCACACAGGGTTGTGATAGTAAGATATTTTATTGAATTTTTCATTTTTCATTTCTCCAGATTTTTTTAATTTGTTTCAAATAATTCGTCAGCAATTTCACCAAGTGTTTTGTCGGATGTGTCAACGTAGTTGGCAAGGTCCCGGGTTAAACTTTTCCGCCATGTCTGCAGCATGGGTGTGACCGATAAAAGAGCCCTTTGCCCCAAATAATCACGCAAAGTTGGGATCGAATAAATTTTTTCGGATTCGAAAATTCCGCAAGGTTTCAAGCCTGGTGATATTGCGATCAGCAGCAAAAAGATTTGCTGTGGTACGGTTTTATTTTCTAGAGATTCATTGTTAAAGCAAAATGTTTGGGAAAAATTTGCTAGAAAATTAGAAAAATCTTTCGCCGAGTTTTGGTTTATGTTGCTGGCGATTATACCGGTTACTAACATGAGTTGTAATATTGTATCGTAATTTTTTATTACTAGGGGTGTTTTATCAGCCGCTCCAATAACTTCAAGTTTACATTGGACAAGAATCCGTTCGAGTGGATTGCTTGTTTTTTGCTGAGGCCCAACCTTTTTTATATGCACATGACGGAGCGGTTTTACTGCTGTTGGACTTGAGATACTAGGAAATAGTGAATCGTAGGGGGAGGTACAACTGCCTGATGGTGGACAATAGATCTGGTGTCGTGGCGAGAAGTGCGTGTTAAATGGTGTATGCAGTCCAATCATGCACAGTGGGGACGCAACGTCTGGACCGAAATCTGTTATAGGGGCATCCCATTTTGGGCTTGGTGGCATCGCGAAACAGTTTGCGACACATAAAGCCGATATGATGGCGATTGGGGTGAAGAATTTTTTTGTCGTGTTCACAGTGGTTTTCCTTATTTGTTTTTGAAGTTTGTTTAATTAATTGAAACTTGATCTAATGTGTCAGCGAAGATGGTAACGATGAAGGTGAAGCGCGAGTTTATAATGGCTGACATTTAATAATTCTTTCTTGAGTGAGCAATGGCTACGTGTATTTTTTCTACCGTATGGCTACTTTTCGGTTTTTATTTGTTAGTCAAGCTAGACTTGCTGTTCGGTGTTCCTCTTGATCAATTCGTCGACGGATAACCCAAATTCTTGTTTTCCATCTCGATGGCGAAGGGTTACGGTGCCAGCTTCAGCTTCTTTTCCGCCAATAACAATCATCCAAGGAAGTTGTTCAAGTTGGGCACGTTTTATCTTTCCGGAAATCTTATCATCAGATGTGTCGAAGTCAACTCGAAGTCCAGATTCTCTAAGTTTGTTGAATATTTGTTGTCCGTAGTCGTGCTGTTTTTCTGAGATGGTTAACACGCGAGCTTGGATCGGTGCGAGCCACAGTGGGAATTTTCCTTTGTAGTGTTCAACGAGGATGCCAAGGAATCGTTCAATGGATCCCAAGATTGCGCGATGAATCATGACAGGGCGTTTGCGCTTTTGATCGGAGTCGATGTACTCGAGATTGAAATTTTCTGGTAAGAAGAAATCAACTTGAATCGTTCCACATTGCCATTGTCGGCCCATTGTATCTTCGATGTTGATTTCAATCTTTGGCCCGTAAAAAGCGCCTTCGCCTTCCTTGACGTTATATGGAATCTTTAGCTCGTCCATGGCTGACTTTAGTGCGACAGTTGCTTTATCCCAAAGTCTTTCTTCGCCCATAGCTTTTTCTGGGCGAGTGGCAACTGCGAAAGTTACATTTTTAAAGTTGAAGACGTCGTATGTTGCTTTGGATAATTCTAGCATCTTCACAATTTCAGATTTGATCTGATCTTCAGTGCAGAAACTGTGTGCATCATCTTGCGTGAATGATCGCACGCGAAAGAGTCCGTGTAACACGCCGGAAAGTTCGTGGCGGTAGACCAATCCGAACTCTGCCATGCGAAGCGGAAGCTCTCGGTATGAATGTGGTTTCTCGTTGTAGATCAAAATTCCACCGGGGCAGTTCATTGGTCTGACGCAATGAGTTGCTTCGTCGACCTTTGTGAAGTACATATTTTCTTTGTAGTTGTCGTAGTGTCCTGAAGTTTTCCAAAGCTTTTCATGAAGGATCATTGGTGTTTTGACTTCTTGGTAGTCGTTCTTGATTTTGTCTCGCATGAAGTTTATAAGTGCGTTGTAGAGAAACGTTCCCTTGTCATGGAAGAACACGGATCCTGCGGCTTCGTCATGGAAAGTGAAAAGATCGAGTTGTTTGCCGAGGGTTCTGTGGTCTGAAAGTTTTGCTTCCTCGATGCGCTTGAGATAATCATCAAGTTGCTCTGCAGTTTCGAAGGCAATTCCACGAATTCGTTGGAGCGCTTGCCCGTCACGGTCAGCTCGCCAGTACGATCCGGAAATGGCAGTTAGCTGGAAGTGCTCTACTTTTCCTGTCGACTCGACGTGTCCACCTGCGCAGAGGTCGAAGAAGTCGCCTTGGGAAAAGATTCCCATTTCTTCGTCTTCGATTTCATCGATGAGTTCGAGCTTGAACTTGTTGTCCTTAAAAAGTTTTCTAGCTTCGTCTTTTGAAACCGTTTTGCCTTCAATTTTGTGATTTTTTTTTGCAAGCCTCCTCATCATCTTTTCGATTTTCTTGAGGTCGCTTTCTTTGAAATTTTTTGGCGGAAGGAAGTCGTAAAAGAATCCGTCTTCAGTTACTGGGCCAATAGTTAGCAGGGTGCCAGGAAATAGTTCAAGTACTGCTTGAGCGAGTAAGTGAGCTGCGGAGTGACGAACGTTGTAGAGTGCGTCATGTGTCTTCATAGCAAAGCCTGCATTTTTTCTATGGGTGTGTACCCAGACAAAGCACGTAAAACACGTGCCATTCAACGAGTTCGATGATATCATAGAAGCGATTGATCCACAAGGTTGTGAAAGAGTTTAGAAGGCCCACGGAAAATAAAATATGTCCAAAGTATCCGAGCCCGCGTCGAGGCGGGTCTTTGTTATCGACACAAATGTTTTTCTTCATGATCGACACACGCTCAAAGCTTTTGATGGTGGGACCGTTTGTGTTCCATTTGCCGTGCTGGAGGAGCTTGACAGCTTTAAGGCTGAAAAATCTGAGCGCGGTCGCAATGCTCGTGAGGTTACCCGAGAGCTTGATGCGCTGAGACTCTTGGGTAATCTTCAGGATGGGGTTTGGCTCGAGAGCAAAGGCACAAAAACCCTGTGCAAAATTTTGCCTCCCGTAAATCCTGCAAGCCAAGAAGCAACGCGATGGATTCCGGCCGACCGGGTCGACAATCAGATTTTGGCATCGTTGTCCATGTTGCGAAGCGATGGGTGCGACGCGGTTCTTGTAACCAAAGACATCAACGCTAGGGTCCGTGCCGACACGCTTGGTTTTATCGCAGAGGACTATGCCAAGGACGTGGTGCAACTCGATTCGCACTATCGCGGTTGGACAAAGATTGACATGCCGTTCAAAGAAATAAAAAACATCAATGAAGGTTCGGTGGCTAATTTTTTGGATGATCGTGAAATTTCAACAAATGAGTTTGTACTTTTCCAAACTGAGCATGATCGCGGGTACAAAAGAATCTTTCGGTTCTGTGGCAACAAGGTATTTCGCGAGCTAGATTTTTACCGGAACGTTTGGGGGTTCTCTGGAAAAAATCCACAACAGATAATGGCTCTTGATCTTTTACTTGATGACTCGGTGCAACTTGTTTCACTTGTTGGTCCTGCGGGCACTGGTAAGACTTTTTTAACTCTTCTTTCTGCACTTTTCAAAGTTATAAAGGAGCGCGAGTATCGAAAGCTTTTGGTTTCAAGGCCGGTTGTTGCGCTTGGCGCGGACATCGGGTACCTACCAGGCGATGTTCAAGAAAAGATTCTTCCGTGGATGAAGCCGGTGTACGACAATCTCGAATTAATTCTTTCAAAAGTTACCGGTGTTCCAGTTGACTCAAGCGAAGATGGAAAGTCAGGCAGCAATGCCAAACGACGTCCACCGTGGGAACGAAAAGTTGCGTCGGAGGCAATGGGCTACAGTGTTCCATTCCAAACCGAGATCGAGCGACTGCAAAGCAAGGGAATTATTTGTCTTGATTCAATAACTTACATGCGTGGCAGATCGATTCCACGTCAGTTTATTTTTATTGACGAAGTTCAGAACTTAACTCCGCACGAAGTCAAAACAATTGTGAGCCGTGCAGGCGAAGGCACAAAAATTGTTTTAGCTGGCGACCCGTACCAAATCGATTCTCCGTACCTAGATTTTTCTAGCAACGGTCTCACTGTGACCACAGAAAAATTCAAGGGTAGCCGTGTTTTCGGAACAGTCTTTCTCGAGACCAGTGAACGCAGCGAGCTTGCAAAACTTGCGGTCAAACTTTTGTAAGCAGGTAGGGACCTGCAGCCCACAGTCCAAACGATTTAAATCAGCAAGATCAATTTTCTGAAATTAAGATAATTTTCCAAGGGAGCAGAACTCCCTCCTTCCTAGTGTTAGGAGGATTTTAGAAAAACGGGCCAGGAGATTGGTCCCAGCCCGAGAAATTTATAATTAAGAGAGATATATTGCAGCGAATGGTCTTCCAAGTGTAAAGATCGCGTTGGTGAGTTGCTCCCATGATTTGCCAGCACGCAGTGCATTTGCGATGCCGCTGAGGAGCGGTTCGGCGATGCCATGGAGATAAAAAATATTTGTAGCATCTCCATCGCCAAGTTTATTTTGTTTTGCGATTTGAACTAGGCGAGCAATCATATTGCAGGTTGTAATCGCGGCTTTGCGTTTTTCGCCAATTTTTTTTGGTGCTCCAGCTTTGAGGCGCTTTGCATCCCAGGTGCCCTGTGTTATCGCTTTTAAAATTGTGAGCATGATGTACACCCTAGCAAGCTTTAGGTCTTGTTCGCCGGAAAAACCATGTTGTTCATTGTCTTCGCTGGAGGTTGTAATTTCTTGTACGTCATTGAGAACTTCCGCGACTGCGCGAAGTGATGCTGCAAGTTTTGGATTACGTTCCGCCCAACGTCCCATTGGTCCAATGCCATCAATTCCTAGATCAAGTGCTGCACCTGCGGCAGCAAGCGGAAGTCCTGTTGCAAGGCGCACTGGATAATCAGATAGTCCGCCAACTTTTCTCCATGAACATTTTTTTTTGTTGATTTCTTGAAAGCCGCCTGGAACTTCAAAATATTTTTTCCCAACCTCTATTTCTTTAAATTTTTTGATAACCGGATTTTCGTTACAAGTTCTGCATTTTCCGCAGTATTTTTCCGGATAAACCTTATGGGTGGGGCGACCTTGTTTGTTTAGCTTTTTTCCAACGGCTTGCTGTCCATAGTGGTCTGCATTAAAAGTGTGTGCGTGGTCATTGAGCCACTCTCCTAAATTTTCTAAGCTAGCGTTTATGTTCGTTGCAATGGCTGATGTGATTGCGAGGATTAAAATTTTTTTCATTTGATTCCCTTCCCGAAAACAAAAAAACATACCGTTTTTGATGCCAGGATTGTAGCACACTTGGAATCATTCGCAACCGCTGAAATTCATGTTGTCAATGTTGATTTTGATTTGTTTAATGAGAACTTAACTTGAGGTTAAATTTGCAATGAGTGGGCGGCTGATTATAAAGAGTGTGTTTGTCAGTTGTTCCCATGACTTTCCGGCGCGAAGTGCATTGGCAATTCCACTCAAAAGTGGTTCTGCAAAAAGGTGTATGAATAAATTTTTATCATCATTCCACAATTTACTTTGCTTCATTCGCTGTGCGAAGCGTGCAAGTTGGGCAAAGACAATGATCGCTGTTTTTCTCCGTTGGCTCCAATTTTTAGTAGCTCCTGATTTTATCCTTCCGGCATCCCAGTAGCCTTGAGTTGTAGCTTTGAGAATTGTCATTAACAGGTACACGCTGACGAAATTTCGATTTTTAGGGTCTGACAAAATGTGTTTAGGAGAAATTGTTTTTTGTTTTGATGACAATCTCATTTCGTCTGAATTTTTAAAGTGTGTTGTAAAGTATTGAACTTCGCCAAGTACTTCCACGAGTGAGCGCAGTGAAGCCGCAAGTTCTGGATTCTTCTTTGCCCACAAGCCAACCTTCTTTGCGCGTTGCCGGAGTGATTGCATCCATTTGTGTGTTGTGTCGAAATCGTCGAATCCTAAATCTAAAAACATCCCTGCAGTTGCAACAAATTGTCCGCTTATAAATCTTGTTGGAAAGTTGCAAAGTCCCCCGAGTCGTGTCCAGAGACATTTTTTATTGGATGTGATTTCCATAAATTGATACTTGTCTTTGTCGGAATCAATTGGTTCTTTTGTGTACCATTTGCCGGTTTTTTGCTTTTCTTCAAGTTCAAGAGGTTTAAACCCCGACGAACATTTTCCGCAAAACGATTCTTTGATTTCCTTCTCTTCCGCATCCTTCCATACGCGGATTGGTTGGTGATCTTTGCTGTATGACTGCGCATGTTCTTCGCACCAGTTCCCAATTTTATTTCCGACTCCAGAAATTATATTTCCCGCAATTATTGAAACAGAAGCCACGATTAGGAGTTTTTTCACTTTTTATTTCCCTTCCCGATAGTTCAATCGCAAGAGCTTTAAAAATGTATTGATCTTTGCGTATGGTTTCAATGTTTGAATGATTTTAAAATTTGTTGGAGCGTCTATGAAAGTTGAAAAGAAAATCATTTGGTTATTTGGACTTACTGCTCTTGCTGGATGTGATTGGCCAAGCGATCAAAAAAAAATAGATCACAACGACGGACTTCCACCTGGAGTAAAGCATATTGATGAGATTCGCAGTAAGGCAGAGTTTGGCTTTTCAAAAAGAATCTTAGTGAAATCAGTTCGCGCAGAAGATTTGCGCAATATGTTAAGGCGACCAGACAAGGTTAAGGTTGTTTCGATTTCCAGGTTTGAAGATTATAAAAATTGTCGCATCCGTGGAGCTGTCAGCATTGCGCCGGAAAAAATTCTGGACGAAGTTGCCGAGTGGTCCCGGGACTTAGAAGTTGTGGTCTACGGACTTTTAGCAGATCTTGATAAAGCGAAGGATGCGGCAGAAATTTTTGCCAACGCTGGATTCTCGCAAGTTTTCGTTTATGAACCAGGGATCTTTGAGTGGTTTTCGAAGGGGTTCAAAGTTGATGGCCCATGCAGATTTTAATTTTCGCACGGGCCATTAAGAAGTTGGTGTAAATTTATTTTGTGAATTTTATGAATGAGCAGTACGCGTCAGCCAAAACAAGAGCAAACATAATCATGTTTCGCTTACTACCAATCTTGTCGACGGTTATGCTGCCTTGAATAAATTCTGCTATATCGTGGGCAATTTCTGCGGATGTTGATTCGTATCGCGAACTTGCCAACGTGTTTTCAGTTAGTGCACACCTTGCACAACCTTTTGTGATGGAGCAAAGAGCAGACAACAATTTCACGTCTGGAGATAATTTTTTTGTGTCGGCGCACAATTTATTTTGTGACGATAAAGCGCATCTTGCGATTCTGGATAACAATTGGACCACGTTACAGATTCCCTTTTCAGGACTGATTTCTTTCTTTTGTCCTTCGAGGCTTATGTTGTGGTAGTTTGCCTTGATTGCTGCTGTTATAGCGTAAATTATATCTCCGGTCGCGGTTGCATAAGCCAAATTTTTATTGGCCTCTTTGTCAGTTGCTTTTAGAGATGCGATTTCACATGCTGCGGTTGCCAAATTTGATGTCCATGATAGCGCTGTGATATGTTTATTTTCACGCCATGAATTTTTATTTGAGTCTACAGCGGCTTGTGCTCCACCAAACATCAAAGAAGAAAAGACGAGAACTGCAAAAACTTTTTTCATGATTTCCTCGATTACAAAGCCGGAAAGTTCACATAGACCGTGAAAGGTTATCATGATTTTTTATTTGTTCAAGAGATCAAGAATTATTCGCCTTTGTCACTTTCATCACTCAAGCAATAAATACTTCCTTGTGAACAATTGGAATCTAGATCGGAGTACTCGTGGGTGATGGAATCAATACTGTTTTTGCGGTGTGAAAAATTAAGCAGTGAAGTTGGGGCGGTTGGACTTTCGTCGTTGTCTGATGTCTGAGAATGTGTTGGGGTTTCTTCGCTTTGGTTGTCATGGTGGGAGCCAAAAAATTGCGACTGTGGCCCTGACCCCTCCAACAACTCTGTCGTCAACTCTATGGCTAAAAGCATCCCTTGGATTTTAGTTTCTCTGCTCCAAAATTTTTCTCCGCGAAGTCCTTCAATGACGAAACGTGTGAGAATTCTTGCGAGTAGCCCAGCGCGCCGAAGCTCGCGATTTGGAAATAAGACCGTGAGAATTTCTGCCATCGCCTCGCCACAGAGCGCGGTGAGTTTGGCTTTCTTTTTCTTATCTGATTTTTTATTTTCCCCACGACTTGGAATTTTCTCTTTTACAAGATTTTGACGTATGGAGACAAGGTTTCTGCCGACTCGGGATGTTGCGCGAATTTCCGGCTGAGATTGACTTCCGGCGACGCGAGGCCGGGCTATTTTTGAATCGTAAACTGCGTGTGCGGAATCGATTGCTGCGCTCCAAATTAACCACTCGCTACTTCCCTCGTCATCGCTGCTTACATCTTTTACTTCGCATCCAAGTTTTGCGATCACTAGGGCAATTCCTACTGTGCGCTCGAGAAAATCTCCGGGGTTTATTTCGAAGCATGACAATGGCGATGTGCATGCGGCTAAGGCAGACAAAAAAAATAGTTTTGAGTGCACGATGACTCGGATTTATTGATTGTGAAGTTCGCAATTGATTTTACGAAAAACAGACACTTGTGGGCCAGAACTTTTTTAAATGCGCGATAAAAAAAGAAAGGGCTAAGGAAGAAACCTCAGCATAAATAAATATAAAGACGATGAGGTTTGGATGGGCTTTTATCTTGTCATTCCGATATGAAGCATCAATCTTGCGATTGTGAAAATCATAAGGGTTGCAATCTCTCGTGAGTCATTCCCTGCCCGAAATATGTTCGCCATTCCACTGCAAAGGGGTTCCAAGGACGTGTGTATCTCGACGATTTTCGAATCCAATTTTTTGTGTTGCTTTGCAATTTGGATTGTCCGCGCGAATGTATCAAAAATTAAGATTATAATTTTCTGCTCATTGTTAAACCTTCTTGGCTTGCCGGCTTTGAGGCGACGAGCGTCCCATAAACTCTGGGTGGCAGATTCTAAAATTGTCATTGCTAGGTGTGCTGCAGCGAATTTTTGTACTTGTTTTTCGTGATACAAAAGATGGTATCCGTTGCTGTCCGCAGTCGTTCCAAAAATTTGGACATCGTTGAGAATGTTCACGACAGCGCGAAGAGAGGCTGCGAGTTTAGGATTTTTCTCAGCCCAGCGGCCCATCGGTCCAATACCGTCAACTCCTAGGTCAAGTGCGGCCCCTGCGGCAGCAAGCGGAATCCCTGTTCCAAGTCGAACTGGATAATCGCAAAGTCCGCCAAGTTTTGCCCACAAACATTTTTTTGGGTTTATTTCGTAAAAATTATCGTCTGCGTACATCTTAGAATATGATTTGTTTGGTTGTGTTTTCTCAAGTGGGATCCCGAAATCTTTTTTTGGTGCACGTGAACACTCTGCGCATACGGTTTCGGTGATGTCGGACATTTGTTTTGATTCAACTTGTTGTTCATCGAGTTTGTAAGCTCTCGTTTGAAGGTGCCCAACCTTCAAGGTCTTTTTGTGCGATTCGCACCAGTCTCCAACCGATTCCAAAGTTTCGTCGAGCCCTGAATTTGCGCTAGCAGCGATGGCTATGGCTGCAGCAAGAATTATAATTTTTTTCATATGATTTCCTTCCCAAGAAATACCAACTTTAATGTGTTGCGTCACAGGATTTTAACACATGTTCGGTTCATCGCAAATTCTAAATAATGGCATAAAAAATCGCGATAAGATTATTTGCTGGCACGAAGCCTGAAGTCGATGCCGCGGAGTTCGATACAAATCAAGAAACAGTTGTGTCTGGAAGGCTCAAAAAAATTTAGAGCTCTCCATAAAGCAAGATGTATAGGGCCACTAATGGGCGTCCAATTGTGAAATAAAAATTTGTGGTTTGCTCCCAAGAGTTTAGATTGGCCCGGAGTAAATTGGCGACTCCGCTTAAGAGCGGTTCAACAAAACAGTGAATCGAAATGGCAGATTCGCTGTCAGTCCGAACATTCAGATGCTCGATTTTTGTTTTTTTCTGTTTCCAGATTTGACATGTCCGAGAGAGCATATCGAAAAGTACGATTGCGGCTTTTCTTTTTTCCCCAAATTTTCTCGCTTCACCGGCTTCTAGGCGACGAGCATCCCAAAAGCCCTGAGTTACTGATTTCAAAATTGTCATTGTTATAAGTATTGCAGCCAATCCTTGATTTTTTGCATTGCGATGCAGGAAATGGTCTCCTCTCCAGTCAGATGAAGTTCCAAATTTTTGTACATCATTTAGGATGTCAGTGATTGCGCGTAGTGATGCTGCGAGTTTTGGATTCTTTTTTGCCCAGCGTCCCATTGGCCCAACCCCGTCAACTCCGAGGTCAAGCAAGGCTCCACCTGCGGCGAGTGGAATGGCGGTTCCTAGGCAAACTGGATAATCACAAATCCCACCAAAATCGATCCACCCACATTTTTTTGGGTTGATTTCTTTGCAGGTGTATTTTTCCATGCCATATTCGCATTCGAATTTTTTATCTGAGTTCTTCCTCATGTAATATTTTTTGTTTGGTGAGAACTTACTAGCGTTGGTTTCATCGAGGGTTCCACTGAAACTGTTGGTGATATTGATTTCTTCTTCAGAGCTAGTAGAGCATCTTAGGCAGGTGATTCCATCTGGAGCCAATCTTTTTCCGTCTACGTACCTTACTTTCCATGGATATCCAGTTGTGTTTGTGGGGTCTTTGTATTCTTCCGCTTTTTTACAAAGAGCTTGCGTCTTTAATTTTCCCCATGGATGCGCAGTGTTTAAGGTGTGTGCGTGATCATTGCACCAACTACCGATCGCGCCCCAAGCCTCTTCAAGTTTTTCGTTGAGTCCTGAATTTGTATTTGTTGCGATGGCTGCGACCGTAGCGATTATTAAAATTTTTTTCATTAGATTTTCTTTTTAAATAAAATCAACATAAAATCAACGCTTTCTGCTATCGGTGTGAGGATCCTACCATGTAGAAAATTCAACGCAAGTTTGAGCTAAGTTCCCTGAAAAAAAGCTGAAAATCCGTCGGGCGAAATTTGCGCTTGTCTGAAATATTGTTGTGTTATTTATAAGTGTCAGTCGTTGGATGAAAATGATGCCAGCAGCTTTCGCCGACGTTCATTATAGCTAAACTTATAAAAAGGTAAAAAGTTAATGCGAATCTTCCAACTGTGAAGAGTGCGTTGGTTGCTTGTTCTGGCGATTTTCCGGCCCTAATTGCGGTTGCAATTCCACTTAGAAGTGGCTCTATAACGAAGTGGATATATTCTTCAGAATAACCAGACAGTTTTATTGATTGGCAGGAACGTGAAAGCAAGTTCAACAGAATGATTCCGTTGCGGCGGTGTTTTCCGAAAGTCTTAGATTTTCCAGATTTTAAGTATCTTACATCCCAAAAACCCTGAAGTGTAGATTTTGCGATTGTCATGAGAAGTTGTGTTGTGGCCAAAAAAATTGCGCAGTCATTTTGATATCTGCCAGAGTTAGTTAGCACTTGTACGTCGTTTAGGATGTCGGCCATCGCTCGGAATGACGCAGCGAGTTTCGGATTTTTCTCAGCCCAGCGCCCCATTGGTCCAATGCCATGGACTGCAAGGTCGAGGCTTGCTCCTCCAATAGCAATAGGAATTCCTGTTGCAAGGCGACATTGATTGTTGTTTATCTTGTCTAATCGAATTGTATTCTTGCGGCACCAATTATAATAATTGGCGGATGATGGTTGTGGTAATCCGAGTGCCAGAATGGCGATTATTAAAATTTTTTTCATCTGACTTTCTTTCCATTGCGTTCTAAGTGTAAGGATCATAGCATGCAGAAAACTCAGTGCAAGTTTAAGCTAACTTCCTTGAAAAATGCGGGAGAATTCATGCTTTTTGTTGTTTTCTTGATTACTTGTTGTCACGAATTCTGAGGTCAATGCCGCGGAGTTCAATGGAGACTGAGCCTTGCCATTCATTTTTTACAACGCGGGCGGCAAGATCAAAGTTGGCGTCCTGTGCTTTGTGAAGGGCTTTGTAGACGTCGGGGCGATTAAAGAAAATAACTGGTTTGATTGTGCCTTGGCTGAAAACCGTGAGGCGGGTGTGCCGCTCCTTGAGAATTGCTGGAGGTTTTACGAGCGTGGCGTCCTCGACAATAAACTTTGGCGATTCGTTGGCACAGCCGAATGGTTCGAGCCTTTCTAGGTCGGAGATTAATTTTTTGTTAGCCTCTG